>NZ_JNXJ01000027.1:0-83567 GCF_000716625.1 Streptomyces bikiniensis
TCGGCGGGCGGGGCGGCGGGACTCCCGCAGGCGGCGAGCAGCAGGGCGGCACACAGCGTGCCGGCGCTCAGCAGCGCGGGGGCGCCCTTGCGGACGGGCATGGGACGGCATTCCTCCTGGCCGGGGCGGTGGGGTGGATCTGACCGGTGGGGCAGTGCAGCGATCCGTACCCGTTCGGCGGGCGGGGCTGCCGCCGTCCCCGCGCCCTCACCCGTACGGACGCGGCCTCCCGGGGTCCGCGGGCGGGCTCGGAAAGCGGTTGACCGGCCGGGCGGGGAGGCGGTTGGCTGCCCGGATGAACGATCTTCGCATCGAGCGGGCGCGGACCGGTGCGCCGCTCGCGGACTGGCGCGCCGTCCACGACGCGATCGTCCCCACGGCCGTCCTCTCGCCCGAGGAGGTGCGGGAGCGCGCGGGGCGCAACCGGCTGGACGTGGCCTACCTGGGGGACGTGCCGGTGGGCTGCTCGACGGTGCGCCCACCGGACGGGGAGACGGCGGCGGCGACCGTCATCGCCCGGACGCTGCCCGGGTTCCGGGGACGGGGCTTCGGGACGGCGCTGTACGAGCGGGGGCTCGCGCACGCGCGGTCGCTGGGCGGCGAGGGCGTGGAGACGGTGGTCCTGGCCTCCAGCGAGGAGGGGCTGCGGTTCGCCCTGGCGCGGGGCTTCACGGAAGTGGAGCGGTACGTCCTGCCGGGCGACACCGTCCCGTTCGTGACCCTGCGCCTGGGGTGACGGGCGCGGCGACGGTTTGGTTCCGGCTCGCGGACGGGCTGGAGGGCTCCGTCCGGGAGCCGGGGTTCCGGGGGGGGCGCCGGTCAGGTGCGGGCGGCGACGGACGAGGCCGAGCGGGAGCCGCCGGTGGCGAGGGCCGGTTCGGCGCGGACCGGGCCGTCGAGGAGGCGGCGCAGGAGCGCGGTGGCGCGGGCGGGGTCGCCCGTGCCGCCCTCCTCGGAGAGGAGCGTGGCGAGGACCGCGATCCGGGCCTGGGCGGCCCGGAGGGTGCCGGTGAGGAGGGCACCGGCGGCGACGAGGTCGACGGCGCCGCCGCCGGTGTAGATCTCGGCGAGCGGTCCCGAGGGGACGCGGGTGGTGACGGCCACGAGGACGCCCCGGGCGACCGCGTCCGCGACGGCGGCGGCGATCTCCGGGGTGGCGTTGCCCGCGCCGGTGGCGACGAGGACGATGCCCCGGGCGCCGGCGGCGACGGCCGCGTTCAGGAGGAACGGGTCGCCGTCGGAGTGGTGGGTCACGATGTCGACGCGGGGCAGCGGGGCGGCTCCGGTGGCGCCGGGCCCGGCCGTGCGCGCGACGGCGGGGAGGGGCAGCGGGGCCGGGCGCTCGGGCTGCCGCTCGATGTCGACGCGGGAGAACCCGACGCGGCCGAGGCGCTCGATCGACGGGTCGGAGAAGGCGTCGGCGGCGAGGGTGCGGTACTTCACGGTGCCGCGCGCCGCGTGGACGCGTCCGTCGAAGACGACGAGGACGCCGAGGTCGCGGACGGTGGAGGCGACCTGGAGGGCGTCGTAGAGGTTGCCGGGGCCGTCTCCGTCGCCGGTGCCGAAGGGGCGCTGGGCGCCGGTGAGGACGACCGGGCGGGCGTCGGTGTGGTGCAGGTCCAGGAGGAAGGCCGTCTCCTCCAGGGTGTCGGTGCCGTGGGTGATCACGATGCCGTCGACGCCGGGGTCGGCGAACGTCTCGTGCACGGTGCGCAGGAGGGCGAGCTGGTGGGCCGCGGTCATGCGGGAGCTGTTGACGTTGAAGAGGTCGACGACCTCGACGGCGACGTCCTCGGGGAGGGGCGCGGTGGCCAGGACGTCGCTGCCCGAGGCGTCGGCCGCGTAGCCGGTGCCCTGCCAGCGGCTGGCGATCGTGCCGCCGGTGCTGATGACGACGATCCTGCGCGCTTCCCCGTCGTGCGTCCGCTTCATGGCTGCCGTCCTCGACTCCGTACCGAAAGGGGCTCCGCCCCCGTGGTGAAGGGCTCGCGGAAGGCCCCTCCGGGACCTTCGAGTCCGCAAGGATAGGACAAACGGCGCGCAATGCGATTGCCGAATAAGCCGCTGAAATGTTTCTTCGTGGGAGAAGATTGCGTCATGGACCGAATCGATCTCCATATCTTGCGCGAGCTCCAGAACGACGGCCGGCTGAGCAATCAGGAGCTGGCCCAGCGGGTGGGCCTCAGCCCCTCCCCCTGTCTGCGGCGGGTGCGCCAGCTGGAGCAGGACGGGGTGATCCGGGGCTACCGGGCGGTCATCGACCCGGAGGCGGTGGGGCGGGGCTTCGAGGTGCTCGTCTCGGTGGAGGTGCGGCGGGACCGGGAGACGGTGGAGGCCTTCGAGGAGGCGCTCCAGGACGTGCCGGACGTGATCGAGGCGTACCGGCTCTTCGGGAGCCCCGGCTGCCTGCTGCGGATCGCGGTGGCGGACCTCGCCGCGTACGAGCGGCTGTGGATCGAGCGGTTGACGACGCTGGCCGGGGTCACCGAGGTCAACTCCCAGATCATCATGAAGCGGGTCAAGGAGCCGAAAGGGCTGCCGGTGGACGTCCGGGGCGCCTGAGGAGGTACCGGGCGGGCGCGGCGGGCCCGGCGCCCGTGTACGCGAGAACGTCACGGAAACTCCTCCTCCCGGTTACACGGCGGGCCGCTCCCCCGTGCCACGCTCCCGCCTGACAAGAAGTCAACACGCGTAGAGCGCGGCGCCCCTGAGCCGACGCCATGCCCCGTCGCGTGCCCCCACCGGGAAAGGGCACCCCCATGTCCGTCGCACAGCCCCGCCGCTGGAAGAACCGGGCGGCCTCCATAGCCGCCGTCCTCGTCACCCTCACCCTCCCCGCGGTCGGCGCGAACCCCGCGAGCGCCACGACCTCCCCGTACGACAGCACGTACTACAAGAACGCGGTCGGCAAGACCGGTCCGGCCCTCAAGTCCTCGCTGCACACCATCATCAGCAGCCAGAGCAAGATCTCGTACGACGCGGTCTGGAACGCCCTGAAGACCCTCGACCAGGACCCGAACAACCCGAACAACGTGATCCTGCTCTACAGCGGGACCTCGCGCGCCAAGTCCCTCAACGGCGGCGCGGTGGGCGACTGGAACCGCGAGCACACCTGGGCCCAGTCGCACGGCGACTTCGGCACCTCGGCCGGCCCCGGCACCGACCTGCACCACCTGCGCGCGGCGGACGTGCAGGTGAACAGCGCCCGCGGCAACAAGGACTTCGACCTCGGCGGCAGCCCGGTCAGCGGCGCGCCCGGCAGCTACACGGACAGCAACTCCTTCGAGCCGCGCGACGCGGACAAGGGCGACGTGGCGCGGATGCTCCTCTACATGACCGTCCGCTACGAGGGCGGCGACTCCTGGGCGGACCTGGAGCCCAACGAGTCGACCTCCAACGGCAGCGTCCCGTTCCACGGCCGCCTCTCGGTCCTGAAGCAGTGGAACGAGCAGGACCCGCCGAGCGCCTTCGAGAAGCGGCGCAACGACATCGTCTTCGGCACCTACCAGGGCAACCGGAACCCGTTCGTCGACCACCCGGAGTGGGTCGAGGCGATCTGGTAGACCGAACGGGCCGCCCCGTGCCGCTCCCCCAGGGGCGCGACACGGGGCGGCCTCTACACCTGACCGCTCTCCGCGACTTCAAACGCGAAACTCGGAATGTTCTCACGCTCCTTGAGGACGCGAATCCCTCACCCCTCAGCCGTTACCCATCCGTTATAAACGGGCAATTTGTCAGGCCTTGGGGGGATTTTCCGTAGCGAGAAAGAGGGATTCCCCTCACCGGTGCCGCAAGTGCACCTATCACGTTTCTCCCGCTCTCAACAACCCCTCAGGCCCAGGAAGTTCCGAGATCCGCTGGGTACCTTCGGCGCCCATGACCACTGCCCAGTCCACTGCCCCCACGACACCTCTGACCGGCGGCGTCTCCGTCGGCCCGGCCGAACGGGAGGACGGCGCCGACCTCTGGCGGATCGCCCGCGGCTCGGGAGAGCTGGACCTCAACTCGCCGTACAGCTATCTGCTGTGGTGCCGCGACTTCGCCGACACGACCGCCGTCGCCCGTGACGCCTCCGGGCGCCCGGTGGGCTTCGTCACCGGCTACCTGCGGCCCGACGCGCCGGGCACGCTCTTCGTCTGGCAGGTCGCCGTGGAGGATTCGCACCGCGGAAGCGGGGTAGCCGGGGCCCTGCTCGACGCTCTGTCCGCCCGGGTGGCGGCCGAGCACGGACTCGACCGCGTGGAGGCGACCGTCACGCCGGGGAACCTGGCGTCCGACCGGATGTTCCGGTCCTACGCGCGCCGTCACGGCGCCGAGGTGGCGCGGGAGATCCTCTTCCCGGCTTCCTCCTTCCCCACGGCGGGGCACGAGGCCGAAGTGCTGTACCGCATCGGCCCCCTGGACTCCGCGGTCCGCTGAGCCGCCCGGCGGCCCCGGCCGCCCCCGTACACACGCACGCACCCGCACCACCTTGGGAGAAGAGACTCCGTGACCCTGACCGAACTCGCCCCCTCCTCCGTCTTCGAGACCGTCGAGTCGGAGGTCCGCAGCTACTGCCGCGCCTGGCCCGCCGTCTTCGAGCGCGCCTCCGGCAGCAGGCTGTACGACGAGCAGGGGCGGCCCTACCTCGACTTCTTCGCCGGAGCCGGCTCGCTGAACTACGGGCACAACAACCCGGTCCTCAAGCGCGCCCTCCTCGACTACCTCGCCGACGACGGCATCACCCACGGCCTCGACATGTCGACGACCGCCAAACGCGGCTTCCTGGAGGCCTTCCGCTCGGCGGTCCTGGAGCCCCGCGCCCTGCCCTACAAGGTGATGTTCCCCGGCCCGACCGGCACCAACGCGGTGGAGGCGGCCCTGAAGCTCGCCCGCAAGGTCACCGGGCGCGAGACCGTCGTCTCCTTCACCAACGCCTTCCACGGGATGTCGCTCGGCTCGCTCGCCGTCACCGGCAACTCCGCCAAGCGCGCCGGGGCGGGCGTGACCCTGCCCCACGCCACCCGGATGCCCTTCGACCACTACTTCGACGGGCAGGTCCCCGACTTCCTGTGGTTCGAGCGGCTCCTCCAGGACCCGGGCTCCGGCCTCGACCACCCGGCGGCCGTCATCGTCGAGACCGTCCAGGGCGAGGGCGGGATCAACGTCGCCCGCGCCGAGTGGCTGCGCGCCCTCGCGGACCTCTGCCGCCGCCACGACATGCTCCTGATCGTGGACGACGTCCAGATGGGCTGCGGGCGCACCGGCGACTTCTTCTCCTTCGAGGAGGCGGGCATCACGCCCGACATCGTCACCCTGTCCAAGTCCATCAGCGGCTACGGCCTGCCCATGGCCCTCTGCCTGTTCCGCCCGGAGCTCGACCTGTGGGAGCCCGGCGAGCACAACGGCACCTTCCGCGGCAACAACCCCGCCTTCGTCACCGCCACCGCCGCCCTCGACGCCTACTGGCGCGACGACGCCCTGCGCGAGCGCACCCTGGGGCGGGCCGACCGGGTGGAGCGCGCCCTGCTCGACCTGTGCGGGGACGACGGGCGGTCGGGCGTCGCGGTGCGCGGACGCGGTCTCGTGTGGGGCCTGGAGTTCGCCGACGGAGAGCGCGCCGAGGCCGTGTGCCGGCGGGCCTTCGAGACCGGCCTGCTCCTGGAGACGTCCGGACCGCACGGCGAGGTGGTCAAGCTGCTCCCGCCGCTGACCGCGACGGACGACGAGCTCGACGAGGGCCTCGGCATCCTGGCCCGCTCCGTCCGCCACACCGCCTGATCCTCCACACCGCCTGATCCGCCACCCTGCGGATTCCCCGAAAGGAGACACCTCTGTGATCGTCCGCTCCTTCGCCGAGCTGGAGAACACCGAGCGGCACGTGAGGGCCGCCTCGGGCACCTGGGAGAGCAAGCGCATCGTCCTGGCCCGCGAGCGGGTCGGCTTCTCCCTCCACGAGACGGTGCTGTACGCCGGGACCGAGACCTCCATGTGGTACGCGCACCACGTCGAGGCCGTCGTCTGCACGGAGGGCGAGGCCGAGCTCACCGACCACGAGACGGGCCTCACGCACACGATCGTGCCCGGGACGATGTACCTGCTCGATGGGCACGAGCGCCACACCCTCAAGGTCAGGAAGGACTTCCGCTGCCTGTGCGTCTTCAACCCGCCCGTCACCGGGCGCGAGGACCACGACGAGAACGGCGTCTACCCCCTGCTGACCGAGCCCGAGTCCGAGCCGACCGACGCCGGCGCCGCGGACGACGCCGCCTGACCCGCCGCACTCCCCCGCCCCAGACGTACGAGACGCACCAGACGCACGAAAGGAAGGCGCACCGCCCCATGGCCTCCGCACCCACCCGCCCCGTCGACCTCTATCCCACCCGCGGCCCCCGGGAGGAGCTGATCGGCCGCAAGGACCCCGTCGTGTGGTCCGAGCCCGGTACGCCCGGCCCCTTCTGGGCGCGCGAACTGGAGGAGTACGACCGCGACGGCTTCGTCACGGTGGACGAACTCGTCACCCCCGACGAGGTCGACGAGCTCCGGGCGGAGCTGGACCGGCTCGTCACCGACCCCGCCGTCCGGGCCGACGAGCGGGCGATCGTCGAGCCCCGCTCCCAGGAGATCCGGTCCGTCTTCGAGGTGCACCGGATCAGCGAGGTCTTCGGCCGGCTCGCCGAGGACCCGCGGGTCGTGGGCCGCGCCCGCCAGATCCTCGGCTCCGACGTCTACGTGCACCAGTCGCGGGTCAACGTGAAGCCGGGCTTCGGCGCCAGCGGCTTCTACTGGCACTCCGACTTCGAGACCTGGCACGCCGAGGACGGTCTGCCGCAGATGCGGACGGTCTCGGTGTCGATCGCGCTCACGCCGAACTTCACCACCAACGGCAGTCTGATGATCATGCCCGGTTCGCACCGCACCTTCCTGGGCTGCGCCGGGGAGACCCCCCGGGACAACTACAAGAGGTCGCTTCAGATGCAGGACGCGGGGACGCCCTCGAACGAGGCGCTCACCACCTTCGCCGAGGCGTGCGGCATCCGGCACTTCACGGGGCCCGCCGGCTCGGCCACCTGGTTCGACTGCAACGCCCTGCACGGGTCGGGCGACAACATCACCCCGTACCCCCGGAGCAACGTGTTCCTGGTCTTCAACAGCGTGGAGAACCTGCCGGAGGCGCCCTTCGCCGCCCCGGTCCGGCGCCCCTCCTTCATCGCCGCGCGTCCGTAACCCGGTTCGCGCGTACGGAAAAGGGCTCGTGCCCCGGTCTCCCGGGGGCGCGAGCCCTTCCCGTACGTGCCGCCGGCCGCTCACCCGGTGGCGCGCGGCTGCCCGAGCATGCCCTCCCGCAGCCGGTTGAGGCTGCGGGCCAGGAGCCGCGAGACGTGCATCTGGGAGACGCCGAGCCGCTCGCCGATCTGCGCCTGCGTCAGCTCCTCGACGAAGCGCAGGTGGAGCAGCAGCCGGTCGCGCTCGTCGAGGGCCACCACCAGCGGGGCGAGGGTGTGGAAGTTCTCGAAGAGTTCGAGCGCCGGGTCCTCCTCTCCGATGAAGTCGGCCAGGGCCGCCTCGTCCTCCTCGTCGCCGCCGTTGATCGCGGCGTCCAGCGAGGTCGAGTTGTAGCCGTTCGAGGCGATCTGGGCCTCGACCACCTCCTCCTCGGGGAGCCCCATCAGCAGGGCCAGCTCCGCGACCCGGGGCGCCCGGCCGAGCCGCGAACTCAGCTCGTCGGTCGCCTTCGCCAGCTCCACCCGCGCCTCCTGCAGCCGGCGGGGGACGTGCACCGCCCAGGTGGTGTCCCGGAAGAAGCGCTTGATCTCGCCCACGATGTACGGCACCGCGAAGGTGGCGAACTCCACCTCGCGCGCGAGGTCGAAGCGGTCGATCGCCTTGATCAGGCCGATCATGCCGACCTGGACGATGTCCTCCATCTCGTCGGCCCGCGCGCGGAACCGCCCCGCCGCGTACCGCACGAGCGACATGTTGATCTCGATCAGGGTGTTCCGGACGTACTGGTACGCCTCGGTGCCCTCCTCCCGTTCCGCCAGCTCGCGGAGGAACACCTTCGTCAGGGCGCGGGCGTCCTGGGGCGCGACCTCGTGGGGAGCCTCCAGGACGGGCAGGTCCTCACACGCGCCGCTCGTCACGTACGTCGCCATCGCCTCGGCCGTCTCGGTCCGCACGCGACAACCTCCTCTTCTTCGCGGTCGGTCCAGCAGTTCCGGTTCTCGTACCCCCGCTTCCGGAACGCACTCCCCCGAACGGGGCGTCCGCTCCGGCCGGAGTGGCGCGCATCACTTCTGGGCGAACGGGCAGGCGAATTCCGTCACCTGTTGAGGAATCAGGAAGAAAGGGACCCCGCGATGAACACTCGGAGCGACACCCGGTCCCGTACGCCGGCGGCCCCGACGGCCCGCCCCGGCGCAGGGGCGTACGGGCCGTCGCCGATCGGCACTCCCGCGCAGGCGCGGCAGCTGGTCTGCCACACGCTCGCGGCCCTCGGCCCGCTGCCGCCGCACCAGGTCGACGACCTGCTGCTCGTCACGTCGGAGCTGGTCACGAACGCGCACCGGCACGGGGGCGGGGTCGTGGACTTCGGCATCGCCGTCGGGCCCGACCGCGTGACCGTGTCCGTGGCGGACGCCAGCGGGCAGGCGCCGCGCTACGACCTGCGCGAGGAGCTGCGCCCGGGCGGCTTCGGCTGGCCGATCGTGCTGCGGCTGTGCCGGGAGGTCACCGTGGACACCCGGCCGGACGGCAAGACCATCCACGCGGCGGTGACGGTGGACCGGTGAACGGCGTCCGCGCCCCGGGCGCGCGGCGGAAGACGGAGAGACGAGAGGGGTGACCGCGCCCGAAGCGCGGTCACCCCTCTCGCACACCCCTTGCGGGGACGACGGCGGAACGTTCGTTCAGAGCAGGTCCCGCCGGTCGTCCTCGGTGACCGTGGGGGCGACCGGGGGGACGACCATGCGGCGGCGGCGCAGCACGCTGACGTAGGCCGCCGTCCCGATGATGCCGACGGCCATGAGGATCAGGCCGACCAGATCGAGGTTGACCCCCTCCATCTGCCAGTCCGACGCGAACGTGAGAATGGCCCCCACCGCGATCAGAATGATGAAAGCTCCCAGACCCATGATTCCTCCCTAGTGGGTTGGACGGTCATCGGGTACCCCGGACTGCCGTCCTCATCCCCGATGCCCGTGCGCGGGCCTTGGGATGACCCCGGGTCAGGAGCCCGTCCGCGCGGGTGCGCCCTCCTTCGACGGACCGGACGCGCGCTCCGGCGAGCCGTGCAGGCGTACGGAGTCGGGGCCGGCGGCGGAGTGGCGTGCGACCCAGGTCTCCAGGGCGGCGCGGCAGGCGTGGTCGAGGTGCTGGAGTCCGGAGAGGTCCAGTTCGACCGGGCGGTCCCCCGGCAGGTCTTCGAGCGCGTCGAGTATCTTCGGCAGCCGCAGGAAGGTGACGTTCCCCGACAGGCTGACGCGCACCGGCCCGTGGCCGTCGTCGGTCCGCTCGACGCGGAGGTGGGAGGCGTCCCAGGCCGCCTTGGCGACGGAGAGGACGAGTCCGACCAGGACCCCCTCGAACATGTTGACGGTGACGATCGCCAGGGCCGTCACGACGAGGACGAGCGCCTCGCCCCGGTGGCCGCGCCACAGCGCGACGAGTCCCTTGAAGGGGATCAGCTTCCAGCCGGCGTGGACGAGGATCCCGGCGAGCGCGGCGAGTGGCACGTACTCCAGGGTGGCGGGCAGCAGGGCGGCGAAGAGCAGCAGCCACACGCCGTGGAGCACCCGGGAGGCCCTGGTCCTGGCCCCGGCCTGGACGTTGGCCGAGCTGCGGACGATCACGGCGGTCATGGGCAGTGCGCCGAGGGCGCCGCAGACCGCGTTGCCGACCCCCTGCGCGAGCAGTTCGCGGTCGTAGTCGGTGCGGGGGCCGTCGTGCAGCCGGTCCACGGCCGCCGCGCTGAACAGCGACTCGGCCGAGGCGATCAGCGCGAAGGCGAGGACGGTGCCGAGCAGGGCGACGTCGGCCAGGGCGGTGAAGGCGTCCGCTCCGGGCACGCGCACGGCGTCCAGGACGCCGCTCACCCTCACGGTGGCGACCGGCAGGTCCAGGAGGACGGTGGCGAGGGCGGCGAGGAGGACCGCGACGAGCGCGCCGGGCACGGCCCGCGCCCTCGGGGGCAGGTGCCGCCAGCCCACGACCACCAGGACCGTGCCGGTGGCGACGGCGAGCGGGACCAGGTTGGCGGGGGCGGTCAGCGCGCCGACCAGGGCGGCGGGCAGACCGGCGAGCCGGGCGAGGCCGGAGTCGGGGGCGTCGAGCCCGGCCGCCGCGTAGAGCTGGCCGGCCACGATGACGAGGCCGATGCCGGCGAGCATGCCCTCGACGACCGAGAGGGAGATGGCCCGGAACCAGCGGCCCCATCTCAGCAGGCCCATGAGGATCTGGAGCAGTCCGGCGAGGAGCACGATGATCCCGAGCGCGGCGAGGCCGAAGGCCTTGACCGCCTCGAAGACGAGGACCGTGAGACCGGCGGCGGGCCCGGAGACCTGGAGGCTGCTGCCCCGCATGAGTCCGGTGACGATTCCGCCGACGATGCCGGTGACCAGGCCGAGTTCGGCCGGTACGCCGGAGGCGACGGCCACGCCGATGCAGAGCGGCAGTGCGACGAGGAAGACGACGAGCGAGGCCGCGAAGTCCTGCCGGAGGTGGGGGAACTGCCGGAGAAGGGGCAAGGAGGGTGACATGCGGATCTCCCCTCATGGGCTCGCGAGGAGCGGGGACGGGCCGGTGGTCGCGCGGACGGGCGGGACGGGCCGGGACGGCCCGTGGCCGGGCACGGCACCCCCCTCTCCGGGGTCCCACCGGCAACAGGTTTCACCAAGACGAGGTCAAATGGTGACCAACGAAGGGTAATGCGCGCTGGTGGACCGGACGGTGAACGACCCGGTCCCCGACAGGGATTCCCGGCCGGAACCGAACGGAAGTTGACGCGATCACCCCCGCGGAGGGCGTGCGGGAGCGCACGGCGCCGGGGCGCATCGGGCCGCAGGCGCCCGCACACGCAGCGCACGACGGGAGGGCGTGCGGTCGCCCGACCTGGGGTCCGGGGGTCCGGGGGTCTGGGGGCCCGAGGGTTACGAGGGGGCCTTGCCGGGGGCCCGAGGGGGCCTGGCCGGGGGCCGCACCGACGCGACCGGGGTCACGCGGGCGCCGGGCCCGGGGGTCACCACCAGTAGGCGGGGTACTTCGGTGCCGCGCGCCGGACGCGGGAGGCGGCGAACGCGGTCAGGACGAGCAGGACCGTGGAAACGAGGAGGAGGGGGACGAAGCGGCCCGGGGCGGGCGCCTGGAGCACGACGACGACGGCGGTCGCGCAGGCCGGCGAGTGCGGGGTGCGGGCCAGGGTGGTGAGCGCGAGGGTGACGCCGGCGGCGACCGCGGCGGCCCAGGCGCTGCCGCTCGCGGCGGCGGCCACCGCGTATCCGGCGGCGGCTCCGAGCAGATGGCCGACGACCACGCTCCGGGGCTGGGCGAGGGGCAGCGCGGGGGCGCAGTGCACCAGGGCGGCGCTGGCGGCCAGCGGGGGTATCAGGACGGGTTCGTGGAGGAGGGCGCCGAGGGCCACGAGCCCGAGGAGGGCGGCCGTGGCGGCGCTGACGCTGTGGACGGCGGCCGCGGGCGCGGGCCGGGCCGGGGCCCGTCCGGCCATCCTCGGCCGCCGGGGGCCCTCCGGGCCGGGAGCGGCGGAAGAGGCGGCGGTGGAAGGGGGGCCGGCGGGAGCGGTGTCGGGGCTCGGCGCGGTCGTGGTGTCGGTGCTCATGCGATGCGGCGTTTCCGGGGCAGGCGGCCGTGGGCCGGGTGAGGCGGGGACGGGGGTCTCACGGGTCCCTGTGGTCGACAGTCGGCCCGGTCTCGCGCCCGGTCCTGGTACGGCGGCGCAACCTCCCACCACTCTAACCAGCGGTTTCGTGACGCCGCGGGCGGGGTCGGGGGAGGATCCCGGCATGAACGAGACCCCGCGCACCGACGCGCCCGAGGCCCGCCGCCCCGACGCGCCCCCTCCCCCTCCCTTCGACCTCCTCCCCGGCGCCCCGGACTCCCCCGTCCTCCTGCACGTGCCGCACTCCTCCCGCGCGGTGCCGGCGGACGTGCGGGCCGGGATCCTGCTCGGCGACGGCGCACTGGAGCGGGAGCTGGACCACATCACCGACGCGCACACGGCGGAGATCGCGGCCGCGGCCGCCGCGGCGGCGGGCACGGTCCCCTGGCGGTTCGTCAACCGGCTCTCCCGCCTCGTGGTCGATCCCGAGCGCTTCCCGGACGAGCGGGAGGAGATGGCGGCCGTCGGGATGGGCGCGGTGTACACGCGCACCACGCACCGGGCCGAGCTGCGGCCGGCCGGGTTCGATCCGGCGCCGCTGCTCGACCGCTACTTCACGCCGTACGCGAGGGGCATGGCCGAGGCCGTGGCCGAGCGGCTGGCGGCGGCGGGCCGGGCGGTGGTGATCGACGTCCACTCGTACCCGAGCGCACCGCTGCCGTACGAGCTGCACGGCGACGGCCCCCGGCCGCCGGTCTGCCTCGGCACCGACGCCTTCCACACGCCGCCCGCGCTCCTCGACGCGGCGCGGGAGGCGTTCGGCGGGTTCGGCGGGGTGGGGACGGACAGCCCCTTCGCCGGTACCTACGTGCCACTGGCGCACTACGGCCGGGAGCCGCGGGTCCACGCGCTGATGGTGGAGATACGCCGGGATCTGTACATGCGCGAACCGGGCGGGGCGGCGGGACCGGGGGCGGCGGCCCTCGGGACGGCCCTGGCGGAGCTGGTGGACGCCGTGTCCCGTACGACCTGAACGGTGTTCCACACCGCCGGACAGTGTGGTTCCCATATCGGCGTAAAATAGGGCAGATGAGCATATCCAGATACGAGCTGGTGTTCACCGACGTCACGGGCGCCACCCGGGACGTCGTGGTCGTGGAGCGCACCCTCTACAAGGGCTCCGGGGGCCATCCCGTCTACACCGACCCGACCGGGATCATCCGCGCCGAGATCAGCGACCGGGGCGAGGTCCGCGTCATGCCCTCGGGCGGGCACCAGGACCCCGCGCACGCCGTACGGGCCCGGGCCCTGCCCGAGGACGGCGCCGAGGACCCCGCCGCGCCCTCCGCCTGACACCGCGCGCCCCGGGCCCCGGCCCGCCCACCCGTTTTGGTTTGTCGGACGATCATCAATACGATCCGGCGATGATCACGAGAAAACGGCTGGCGACCGGGGCCTGCGCGCTGCTCGCCGCCCTGGGCGCCGCGCTCCTGCCGGCGCACGCGGTCGCCGACGCGCCGGTGGCGAAGGAATCCCCCAAGGTCGAGCTGGTGCTCGACGTCAGCGGTTCCATGCGCGCCCAGGACATCGACGGCAAGTCCCGCATGGCCGCCGCGAAGCAGGCCTTCAACGAGGTCCTCGACGCGGTGCCCCAGGAGGTGCGCCTCGGCATCCGGACCCTGGGCGCCGACTATCCGGGGCAGGACCGCAAGCAGGGCTGCAAGGACACCCGTCAGCTCTATCCGGTGGGTCCGCTCGACCGGACCGAGGCCAAGACCGCGGTGGCCACCCTGGCCCCCACGGGCTGGACCCCGATCGGTCCGGCGCTGCTCGGCGCGGCGAAGGACCTGGAGGGCGGTGACGCCACCCGCCGGATCGTGCTCATCACGGACGGCGAGGACACCTGCGCCCCGCTCGACCCCTGCCAGGTGGCACGGGAGATCGCGGCGAAGGGCATCCACCTCGTCATCGACACCCTCGGCCTGGTACCGGACGCCAAGACCCGGCAGCAGCTCACCTGCATCGCGGAGGCGACCGGAGGCACGTACACCTCGGTCCACCGCACCGAGGAACTCTCGCGCCGCGTCCGGCAGTTGGTCGACCGCGCGGCCGACCCGGTCGTCACGCCCGTCGCCGCGCGGGGCACGGCGCGGTGCGCCGACGCGCCGGAGCTGAAGCCCGGCCTCTACACGGACCGCGAGTCCTTCGGCGAGCACCGCTGGTACCGGGTGGACCTGCTGCCCGGCCAGGAGCTGCGCGCCTCCGTCAGCGTGTCGGCCGACCGCGCGGTCAACAACGACTACGGGGTGCTGCTGCGCGCCGTCACCCGCCACGGCCGGGAGATCACGCGCGGCTCCGAGGCCGGCGACGGGCGCACGGACGTGATGTCCACCGGGCTGCGCTATCCGAAGCCGGAGCAGGCCGGCACCGACTCCGACGACGCCAAGCCGGCCGCCGAGACGGTCTGCCTCCAGGTCAGCAACTCCTTCTCCGCTCCCCCGTCGGTCAAGACGACGCCCGGCATGCCGATCGAGCTGACCGTGGACGTCGTCGACGGCCCCGCGACCGCGTCCGACGCGGCCTCGTTCGGCCTCGGCCGGGGCTGGTGGCTGCTCGGCGCGCTGGTGCTCACCGGCTTCCTGGCCGGCCTGATCTGGGGCTGGCTGTCCCGCTGGCGCGTCGCCGTCTGGAGGACCCACTGATGAGTACCGTACGCACGTTCGCCGCGGCCGCCCTCGCGGGCGCGGCCCTGCTCGGGCTCGCGGCTCCGGCAGCCGTCGCCGACTCGCCCTCCGCCACGGCGACCCCGGACACCCGTACCACCACCGGGCCGACGGAGGCGGGCACCTCCTTCCGCACTGCCACGCGGTTCCTCCCGGGGCAGCAGGCGACCGCGCGGGCCGCCACGGGCGACTACCTGTACTGGGTGTTCCCGGCGGACACCGGACAGCGGCCGACGGTGAACGCCACCGTCACCCTGCCGGAGACGGCCCTGCGGCACGGCCCCTCCACCTGGCGGATCGACGTGTACGACGGGCTGCGGCGCCGTCAGCCCTGCATGTACGGGACGCAGTCCCGCACGGCGGCCGAGGACGCCGCGAAGGTCGCACTCGCCTGCGTGCTGCGGCCGGTCCGCGCCTCGGCCGACGCCTGGGCGAACGATCCGCTGCCTGGCAGCTACTACGTACGCCTGACCGTCACCGGTCTGCCGGACGAGGACCTCGGCCAGTCGTTCGACGCCCGGCTCGGGGTGGACCTCAAGGACGAGGGCGGCGCCCACGCCACGGACGGGGCGCTCGCCGCGCCGCTCGTGCCGGGGGCGGTGACCGCCGACCGGGCGGAGGCGGACGCCGACGCGGGCCGTCCGTCCGCCGTCGAGGCGGCGGCACCGGAGGACGGCTGGTCCTCCGGCTGGTGGTCCGACCGCTGGCTCTGGACCCTGGCGGGCGGTGTCCTCGCGGCGCTCGCGGGCATCGGCGGCTACGTCCTGACGCGCGGCGCGGGCCGCCCGTCCCGGGTCCCGCCGGCCGCCTGACCCTCTCGCAAGCCGTCAAGGCCCCCACCGCTCCGGCGCGGTGGGGGCCTTCGGCCGTTCCGGGCCGTCGCCACGCCCCAGACGGTTGACCGTTAAACATAATTAGATGGATTTGCCCCGTTTTCCCCCAATAGGTCTGGTAAGAGGCCTGGATAACGAGACGAGAGAGAGCAGGAGGGTCGACATGATCGCCCGAGAGCAGATCCACGCCGTGCTGGACCACCCCGTCTACGACGCGGAGGGCAAGAAGGTCGGCGACGCGAAGCACATCTTCGTCGACGACGCGACCGGCCTGCCGGAGTGGGTGACGGTGAAGACCGGCATGTTCGGCACCAGTGAATCCTTCGTCCCGATCAAGGACGCGGCTCTGGTCGACGACCACCTGGAGGTCCCGTACCCCAAGTCCACCATCAAGGACGCCCCCAACGTGGACGTCGACGCCGGCGGACACCTCTCCGAGAGCGAGGAGCACCGCCTCTTCGAGCACTACGGCATCGCGTGGGACGACGCCTGGCAGCAGGCCAACCAGCCCGGCGAGGGCGGCTGGGCGCACGGCGGCACCGGAACCGGCACCGGGACCGGGACGGCGATGGGCGCCGGAGCCGCCGCCGGGACCGCGACCGGGCCCATGGGCACCGAGGAGGGGTTCGCGGCCGGTACCACCGGGCGTGCCGCGCACACGGACGACGACGCGATGACCCGCTCCGAGGAGCAGATGCACGTCGGCGTCGAGCGCACGGAGGCCGGACGCGTCAGGCTGCGCAAGTACGTGGTGACGGAAGAGGTCCAGCAGACCGTGCCCGTGAGCCACGAGGAGGTGCGGATCGAGCGGGAGCCGATCACGGACGCCAACCGTGACGAGGCCCTGTCCGGCCCGGAGATCAGCGAGGCCGAGCACGAGGTCATCCTCCACGAGGAGCGCCCCGTCGTGGAGACCCGGACCGTCCCGGTGGAGCGGGTGAGCCTCAAGGCCGACGAGGTCGTGGAGGAGCAGACCGTCTCGGGCGAGGTCCGCAAGGAGGAGATCGAGGTCGAGGGTCTGGAGGACCCGGACGACCCGGACGCCCGCGGCCGGAGGTACTGACCGGCCGACGCCCGCGGCCGGAGTCGCCGACCGGCCGACGACCGGTCGCCCGGCGACCGGACCGGTGCCGCCCCGCACGTCGGGGCGGCACCCCCCGTACGGGAGTTCACGCTCCCGGGCGCGAAGGCGAAGTCGCGCCGCGGCGGTGGCCCGTCCCCTTGCGGGGGCGGGCCACCGCCCTTCCGGCGCGGCCGTAGGGTGCCTCCGTGACCGAAGCCGCGCACGTCACCGCCACCCGCCGCTCGTACGACGCCGTCGCCGCCGACTACGAGCGGCTGCTCGCCGGTCAGCTGGACGCGGTACCGCTGGACCGGGCGGTGATCGCCGGATTCGCGGAGGAGGTGGAGCGGTCCGGCGGGCCCCGTACGATCGGGGACCTAGGCTGCGGGACGGGCCGGGTGACGTCCCACCTCCGGAGCATCGGCGCCGAGGCCTTCGGGGTGGACCTGTCGCCGGGCATGGTCGCGGTCGCCCGCGGGGCCCACCCGGGGCTGCGCTTCGAGGTGGGGTCGACGACGGCGCTCGACCTGCCGGACGCCTCGCTGGGCGGGGTCCTGTCCCGGTACTCGACGGTGCACATGACGGAGGACGAACTCGCCCTCTCCTGCGCGGAGTTCCACCGGGTTCTCGCACCGGGCGGGCGGCTCCTGATCGCCTTCGAGGTCGGGGACGGGTGCGTGCGGCTCCGGCAGGCGTACGGGCACGAGGTCGTCCTCGACGTGTACCGCCGGTCACCCGACCGTGTCGCGGAACTCCTGGCCGCGGCCGGCCTCGTCGAGTCGGCCCGCCTGGTGCGGGAGCCGGATCCCGAGGAGAAGACGCCGCAGGGCTTCCTCCTGGCGCGCAAGCCGCGCGGCTGAGCCGGGCCGGCGGCGCGTTCCGGGCCGGAGGCGCGCGCCCGGCGGGACGCGCGCGCCGGACCGGATACGCGCGCCGGGCCACCCCTTGGCACCGCCCCGGAGTCCGACGCCCTTCCGGAGCCCCGCCCCGCTCCTGAGCTGGGCCCGGGAGAGCCGGGCGCGCTGGCCGCCGCCCGCGATCAGGGCGTTGACGGAGGCCATCGGGTCCGCGCCGACCGACCGGGCGATCAGTGCGCCGACGAGCACCGGGCCGAGGGCCACGGCGAGGGCCGTGCCGGTGGCGGTGACGTGCTGGAGGGGGCGGGCGCGCCGGGCTTCGGAGGTCATGGTCCCAGTCAAGCGGCGGGCGGGCCGACGGGCATCGGTCGGCGTACTCAGACGCCCGTACCGCGCTACTCAGGGCCGGAGTCCGTCCGTGCGCGCCCGTCGGCCCGCCCCGGCGTACCGTGGGCGGGCCACCGTACGCGCACGAAGGAGCCCCGCCGCCATGGCCGACTACCGGATCGAGACCGTCCGCACCGGGTACCGGAACTGGACCGCCCGCAACGACCGGGGCGCGGAGGTGCGGATGGCCGCCGCCGACGACGACGGCGCGCAGCCCTCCTTCACCCCGGTCGAGCTGCTGCTCGCCGCGATGGGCGGCTGTGGCGGCCTGGTGATCGACCGGACCGCGCGGGCGGTGGACCACGAAGACCTGCGGATCGTGGTGGAGTCGGTGTCCGGCCCCGAGGACGACGGCCGGGTGGGCCGGATCCGGGTCAGCTACGAGTTCGACCTGCCGGACAGCAACCCGAAGGCGGCGGAGGTGTTCGCGCGCGGGGTGCGCCTGACGCACGAGAAGTTCTGCACGGTGAGCCGGACCGTGGAACACGGCGCCCGGGTCGAGGCGGTCCTGCCGGACGGCACGGTCGGCTTCGAGGGCTGAGGCACGACACGCCGGGACCCGCCGTCACTCCTCGATCGCGCCGCCGATCCGGCGCAGATGCCGCCGGAAGGTGTACGAGGGGTCCTCGGCCCGGCCCGCCAGATAGGCGTCGAAGCGGGTCTGGTCGCGCAGGGTCTCCCCCGCCGCGATGCGCCGGGCCTGCTCCCGCTCGGTGCGGAAGAGGGACAGCGCGGTCTCCAGGACGTCCCCGGCCCGGTCGGCCGCCACGAACAGCACCCCGTCGTCGTCGCCGAGCACCACGTCGTCCGAGGTCACCTCGTGCTCCCCGAACCGCGCCGAGCGCAGCGCGTCCGGCTCCCGCGGATCGAGGCGTACGGGGCCGGGGCGTGGCGTCCGTACGAGAAGACGGGCAGCCCGATCCGGACGAGGTCCGGGGTGTCGCGGTGCAGTCCCCAGACGACGATCCCGGCGACGCCCGCCGCCCGGGCCTCCAGGACGGCGAGGTCCCCGATGCAGGCCTCGTCGCGGCGGTCGGCGTTGTCGATGACGAGGACGTCCCCGGGCTCCGCGTGCCCGAAGGCCTCCAGGAAGACGTCGACGCTTCCGTAGTGCCGGACGGGAAGCGCCCGTCCGGCGACCCGCTGCCCGGCGACGACGGGCAGCACCCCGGCGGGCGCGGCGCGCAGCGGCACCCCGAGGCGTACGCAGGCGTCGGCGACCAGGGGCGTGGAGAGTTCGGCGAAACAGGCGAGGTCCTTCGGCATCGGGCGATCCGTTCCGTTCCACAAGGGGGAGGGCAGGCCTTCGTGATGCTAGAGGGCGTGCCCCGGACGGACGAGGGCCCGGCCGCCCGGCATGCGGGCGGAACCGCCCCTTCCTACGATCGGTGGAGGGACACGTCTCTCTGCTCTGTCCGAGCGGAACCTGTCCGAGCGGAATCTGTCCGAACGGAACGGGAGCGAGGGAACATGGCAACCGAGGACGCCGCACCCGAGGACCGGCCGGCGGATCTGAAGCACAACGCGATCGGCTTCGTCGACGCCCTCGTCATCGGGCTCAACTCCACCTCCCCCGCGTACTCCATCGCCGCCGTCATCGGTCCGATCGTCGCGCTCGCGGGGATCTACGCGCCCGGGGTGATGGTCGCGTCCTTCGTCCCGATGCTGCTGATCGCGTCGGCGTTCTACTACCTGAACAAGGTCGACCAGGACTGCGGCACGACCTTCTCGTGGGTCACGCGCGCGATGGGGCCCTGGGCGGGCTGGCTGGGCGGCTGGGCCATCGCGATGACCGGCGTCCTGGTCGTCGGCTCGCTCGCCGACGTGGCCGTGAGCTTCGGGCTGCTCGCCGTCGGCCTCGACGGCTGGGTGGAGAACGCGTTCGTGCGCCAGTCGCTCACCGTGCTGCTCATCCTCGTGATGACGGCCGTGTGCGTCATCGGCACCGAGCTGTCGGCCAAGGTGCAGAACGTGCTGATCCTGGCGCAGGTCGTCTTCCTGCTCGTCTTCGTGTGCGTGGCGCTCGCCGAGGTGTACGCCGGGACCAGCGCGTACGACTCGGTGGAGCCGGGGTTCGACTGGCTGAACCCGTTCGGCGCGGGCGGGGCGGCCCTCACCGGCGGGCTGCTGCTCGGCGTCTTCATCTACTGGGGCTGGGAGTCGGCGGTCAACCTCACCGAGGAGGTCGAGGACTCGGCGACCGCCCCCGGCAAGGCGGGCCTGTGGTCGACCGTGATCCTGCTGGTGACCTACGTGTCCGTGGGGTTCGCGGTGGTGGCCTACGCCGGTCCCGCGTTCCTCGCCGAGAGCGCCGGCGAGGAGGAGTTCATCTTCGCCCAGCTCGCCGGGGACGTCCTGGGCGGCTGGGACTGGGTGCTGCTGCTCGCCGTGTGCACCTCGGCGATCGCCTCCACCCAGACCACGATCATCCCGGCCTCCCGGACGGCCCTGTCGATGGCCCGCCGCCGGGCGCTGCCCGCGTACTACGGGCACATCAGCCCGCGCTTCCGCACCCCCGACGTGAGCACGTGGTGGGTCGCCGGGATCGCGATCGCCTGGTACCTGACGGTGAACCAGATCAGCACCAACGCGCTCCTGGACTCGCTCACCGCGCTCTCGCTGCTCATCGCCTTCTACTACGCGCTCACCGGGGTGGCCTGCGCGGTCTACTACCGCCGCCACCTCTTCGAGAGCCTGCACAACTTCCTGCTGATCGGGCTCGGCCCGCTGGTGGGCGCGGGGCTGCTGACGTGGCTCCTCGTGCGGTCGGTCTCCGACATGGCCGACCCGGCGAACTCGTACAGCGGCAGCTCGTGGCTCGGCCTCGGCCCGCCGCTCGTCATCGGGCTCGGCATCGCCGCCGCCGGGGTGGTCGTCATGGTCGTGTGGCGGCTGCGGGCGCCCGGCTTCTGGGACGAGCGCCCGGGGGTGGCCGATCCGGACGTGGTCCGGGGCATCCGGGGCGGCGGGGACGACCGCGGCGGGAGGGGCTGAGATGTCGATCGTGCTCGGGTACGACGAGTCGCCCGGGGCCGCCCGCGCGCTGCGGATCGCGGTCGAGGTGGCGGCCGCCTTCGGGGAGACCCTCGTCCTGGTCTACGGCGCGGCGGCCCCCGGCCCCACCGGGGAGGAGTACCGCTCCCACCACGACGCGATCCGGCAGGCCGGCCGCACCGGTCTCGAACACGCGGTGGCGGAGGCCGACCGGGCGGGCGTGCCGACCGTCGTGGAGGTGATCGACGAGAAGCCGGCCCAGGCCCTCATCGACGCGGCGACCCGGCACGCGGCCCGGGCCATCGTGGTCGGCAGCTGGAGCGAGAGCCCGATCCGGGGCGCCCTGCTCGGCTCGACCCCGCACAAGCTCCTCCACATGTCGACGGTGCCGGTGCTCTGCGTGCCGCCGGAGGAGTGACGGCTTCCGAAGGGGGCGGCGGGGTCGGCGGGCGACCGTGACCCGGGCCGGGGCCCGTCAGGGCGTGGGCGCGGGCTCCGGTTCCTCCAGGGCCTCCCGGCGCGGGAGCAGCAGCGGGGTCGCGAGCAGCAGGACGCCCGCCAGGGCGATGGCGACGCGGGGGCCGGTGGCCAGGGCGAGGAGCCCCCACAGGGCGGTCAGGGCCGCGATGGAGACCTTGCCGGTGACCGACCAGGCGGTCAGGACCCGGACGACCCGGTCGGGCGCCGTCAGGGCGAGCCTCTGGGCGGCGAACACCGGGTTGAACACCCCCGTACAGGCGATCAGCGCGCACTCGACCGCCATGACGAGCAGGAGCCCGGTGACGCCGGGGTGGACGAAGGCGAGGCCGACCGACCAGAGGGCGCGCAGCGTGCCCGCGGTGCGCAGGACCCGGTGCCGGCCGAACCGGGTGACGAGCCGTCCGGCCAGGCGCGCGCCCAGGAGGCCGCCGAGGCAGGGGACGGCGAAGGCCAGGCCGTACTGCCAGGGCGGGAAGCCGAGCGGTCCCAGCATGAGGACGGCGAGCAGCGGCGCGACGGCCATGATCAGGCCGTTGACGAGGACGGTGTGGAGGAAGAGGGGGCGCAGGACGGGGTGGGCGAGGATGTGGCGCCAGCCGGCGAGCAGGTCCCCGGCGTCCGGCCGGGACCGCCGCCCGGTGGAAGGCTTCCGCGGGGACGGTTCCTCCACCCGGATCGCCCGGAGACCGGCCGCCGAGAGAACGTAGCTCGCCGCGTCGGCCACCACCGTCGCCACCGGGCCGAGGAGGGCGATCAGGCCGCCGCCGAGCGGTGGTCCCAGGACGGTGGCGGTCCAGTTCGTGGATTCCAGGCGCCCCTGTGCGGTGACCAGGTCGTCGGGGCGCACGAGCCACTTCAGGAAGGCGCCGGAGGCCGCGCCGGAGGCGATGTCGGAGGCCGCCACGACGACGGCGACGGCCAGGAGGTGGGGGAAGCCGAGCCGGCCGAGCGCGTACGCGGCGACGACGCTCAGCAGGGCCGCGCAGCGGACGAGGTCCGCCGCGACCATCACGGGCCGTTTGCGGCGGGACTCCGTCCAGGGGCCGAGCGGGATCGCGGCCGCCGCGCCCACGGCGGCCCCGAGCGCGGCCAGGGCCGACACCTCGGCGGCGCCCCGGTGCAGCACCGTGATCGCGATCAGCGGGAAGGCGTCGAACGCGAGCCGGGTTCCCACGGCACTGGCCGCGTACGCCGCCCACAGACGTCCGAAGTCCCGCCCGAGGGGTGCCCCGCCCGCCATGTGCCCGTGCCCCTCTCTCCGTCCCGGGACGCGGCAGCGCACCGGCCGCCCATCAAAGCCGGACCGGGGCACCCCGGCCAAATGCGCGCTCGTGCGCCGGGGCGGCGGCCCCTAAGATCGGGGCCACGCGGAAGGGGGCCGGTGATGAGGTGGAGCGTCGACGCCCTGGTGGGGGTGCTCGTCGTCCTGACCGCCGTGGGGCTCATCGCGACGGGCGTGCTCCGCGAGGGACGGTCCGTACGGCCGTTCGCCGCCTCGCGCGCGCGTGCCTTCGCCGAGCGGGAGTACGCCCGGAACCTCCAGCGGTCGGCGGACCTGGTGATCGCGGCGGCCCGCCGGGCCGCCGGCGAGGGCGAACCGGCGATCGTCACCGTGGCGGCCGTGGTGCGGACGGCCGAGGAGCGCTACGGGTACGACGGGGTGGAGCGGCGGCACGCGGCGGCGGCGCTGCGGCGCCGGTTCGAGCACGGGCGGTGCGCCGCCGACTGCGTGACGGACGCCTACGGCTGACCGTCCTCGCCGGGCACGGGCGTCGGCTGGGTGTCGGAGGCGTGGGGCCGTGGTTCTCGTTCCATGCGGGCATGGTGCCGGGCCGCCGTGCCGGACCCGGGCCGGGGGGCCGGGTCCGGCACCACGGGGCCGGGCTCCTACTCGAAGGCCGCGGCGGCCTCCTTCAGGGCGGCGGCGACGGCCTCGGGCGCGTCGGGGCCCGGAGCGCCGGGGCGGTAGGTGACGGAGCGGAGGCGGCCGGTGAAGCGGAAGGAGCGGTGGCGTTCGTAGAGCGGCCAGGAGACCGGGGACTTGCGGTCGACGCCGACGCTGATGCCCTGGAAGGGGGCCATGCCGATCAGCTGGTGGACGCTGTCGGGCGCGGCCCGGTGCTCGCCGTCGACGGTGACGGCGAACCGCCAGCGCAGGCCCTCCTCGGCGGTGGCGGAGACGAGGATCTCGTGCGGGCCGGGGCCGAGGGGCCCGGCGTCGGTCTCGTGCAGGGTGCCGTACTCGTTGTACGCGAGGACCAGGCGTCCGTCCTCGACGTACAGGCTGTAGCCGCCGCCCTGGTCGCCGTGGGAGACGAGGACCCCGTCGCCGGTCTCCTCGACGGCGACGGCGATCTCGAAGGAGCGCAGGGAGACGAGCCGGGAGGAGCGGTAGCGCTCCAGTTCGGGGGTGCCGGGCAGCAGGGTGAGGGGACGGGTCAGGCGCTGTTCGGCGGGGTTGCGGCGGGCGAGGGCGCCACTGTGGTCGGGCAGCGGGAAGACGCCGTTGCGCCAGGCGGCCTCCTCCCAGGCGGCCGACAGCTCCTTGACGAGGTCGGGACGGTCGGCGGCGAGGTCGTGGATCTCGGTGGGGTCGGTCCTGATGTCGTACAGGGCCCACTCGGAGTCGTCGTACGGGGTGCCCGGGCGGTGCAGGGTGACGAGCTTGTGGCCGTCACGGTAGTGGCTGCGGTTGCCGGTCATCTCGCAGTACTGCTCGGGGTGGGTGGAGTCGTGGGCGGGGTCGGCGAGGACGGGGGTGAAGCTGACGCCGTCCGGCTCCTGGAGGGGGACGCCCCGGCGGCCCTCCGGCCGGGCGAGACCGGCGAGTTCGAGGAGGGTGGGGGCGATGTCGGTGACGTACTGGTACTGGGGGCGGAGTCCGGCGGCGAGCCGCCCGTCGCGGACGCCCTCGGGCCAGGACAGGACGAAGGGCACGCGGACGCCGCCCGCGTAGGTGTGGCCCTTGTAGAGGCGGAAGGGGGTGTTGGAGGCCATGCCCCAGCCGCGCGGGTAGTGGACGAGGCTGCGGGGGCCGCCGATCAGCTCGGGGTCGCGGTCGACGTCGGGGTCCCAGTCGCCGGGGAGGCGGGGGTGGTGGACGAAGCGGCTGAAGTAGGAGCGGGTGCCCTCCGCGCCGCCCTCGCCGGTGCCGCCGTTGTCGGAGGTGAAGACGACGATGGTGTTGTCGAGTTCGCCGAGCGCGTCGAGGGTGGCGGTGAGCCGGCCGAGGTTCTGGTCGATGTTGTCGACCAGGGCCGCGTACACCTCCATGTAGCGGGCGTAGAGCTTCTGCTGCTCCTCGGTGAGGGTGTCCCAGGCGGGCACGTCGAGTCCGGCCTCGGCGTTGCGGGCGGGGAGTTCGGTGCCGGGCGGGAAGAGTCCGGCGGCGAGCTGGGCGGCGAAGCGCCGCTCGCGCAGGACGTCCCAGCCCTCGTCGTAGCGGCCCCGGTGGCGGGCGATGTCCTCGGCCTTGGCCTGGAGGGGGCCGTGCACGGCGTTGTGTGCGAGGTAGAGGAAGAAGGGCTTGTCGGGGTCGTGGGCGCGCAGCGACTTCACCATGGAGATCGCCTGGTCGGTGATGTCGTCGGTGTAGTAGTAGTCGTCGGGGAACTCGTCGATGTCGAGCGGGCTGTTGTCCCGGACGAGCTGGTGCGGGTGGAAGAGGCTGGTGAGGCCCTCCAGGACGCCGTAGTACTGGTCGAAGCCCTTCTGGAGCGGCCAGTTGCCCCGGTGGTCGGCGGCGTTGGAGGCGGAGTCGCGGACCAGGTGCCACTTGCCGACGGCGTAGGTGGCGTAGCCGGCGTCGTGGAGGAGTTCGGCGAGGGTGGGGATGTCGTCGGCGATCTCCATGCCGTAGCCGGGGAAGCCGGGGTCGGAGTTGGCGACCATGGCGTAGCCGACGCGGTGCGGGTTGAGGCCGGTGAGCAGGGCGGCGCGGGCCGGCGAGCAGAGCGGCATGGTGTGGTAGTTGGTGAGCCGCACGCCGTCCTCGGCGAGGGCGTCCAGGACCGGGGTGGGGATCTCGGAGCCGAAGGGGCCGATGTCGCTGAAGCCCATGTCGTCGACGAGGACGACGACGATGTTGGGGGCCTTGGCGGGCGGTGCGGTACGGGCGGGCCAGGCGGGCTCGGACTCGGCGAAGGTGCGGCCGACGCGTCCGGCGAAGCCCTCGTAGGGGTCGCGGCGGGAGGCGGCGGGGTCGTGCGGGGTGCCGGTGGTCATGCGGGGGCGGGTCCTTCCGGGGTGAGCGAGCGGGCGACGCGGAAGCCGCCGTGGCCGGTCGAGGAGTCGGGCGTGTTGTGGGAGCGGGCGGCGACCCGGTAGCGGTTGCAGTGGGAGGAGTGGCAGAGGTAGGAGCCGCCGCGGATGACGCGCTCGCCGGGGGCTGCGGTCCCGAAGGCGTCGGCGCACCACTCCCAGACGTTGCCGGAGGTGTTGTACAGGCCGTGGCCGTTGGGCTCGTACGCGGTGACGGGGACGGTCCCGACGTGTCCGCCGGGCCGGTCGGAGCGGTGCGGGAAGTCCCCGAGCCAGGTGTTGCACCGCTCCCGGCCGCCGGGGGTGAGGTCGTCGCCCCACGGGTAGCGGGCGCCGTTCAGGCCGCCGCGCGCCGCGTACTCCCACTCGGCCTCGGTGGGCAGCCGGACGCCCGCCCAGGCGCAGTAGGCGAGGGCGTCGTCGTACGAGACGTGCGTGACCGGGTGGTCGGCGCGGCCTTCGAGGTCGGAGCCGGGTCCTTCCGGGGCGTGCCAGGAGGCGCCTTCGACGCCGAGCCACCAGGGGGCCTGCGGGACCCGGCCGAGGACGTGGCGCCCGGCGGCGGGGTGGAGCAGGAGGTGGAAGACGAAGGAGGAGCCGAAGCGTTCGGCGTCGGTGCGGTGTCCGGTGGCCTCGGCGAACCGGGCGTACTGCGCGTTGGTGACGGCGGTGGCGCCGATCGCGAAGGGGGCGACGGCCACCTCCCGCACGGGCCCCTCGCGGTCGGCGGGGTAGCCCTCGCCGAAGGAGTCGCCCATGCGGAAGGTGCCGCCCGCCAGCTCCACCAGGGGGTGGGCCGGCGGGGCGGTCCGCACGGTCGGCGGCGGGAGCAGCTCGACGGACCCCGGAGGGGTCCCGCCCGTACGACCGCGGCCCGGGGTGCAGCAGGCGCTCACGCGGACACCGCCTCCGCCGCGGCGGGCACGGGCGCGGCCGTGACCGGTACGGGTTCGGGCGCGGCGGCGAGCAGCGCGCGGGTATAGGGGTCGCGGGGCCGCTCGCACAGCTCGTCGGCGGCGCCGGTCTCCACGATCCGGCCCTCGTGCATCACGGCGATGCGGTGGCTGACCTGGCGGACCACGGCCAGGTCGTGGGCGATGAAGACGAGGGCGAGGCCCAGGTCGCGCTGGAGGTCGGTGAGGAGGCCGACGATCTGCGCCTGCACGGAGACGTCGAGGGCCGAGACGGGTTCGTCGCAGATGAGGACGGACGGCTCCGGGGCGAGCGCGCGGGCGATGCCGACGCGCTGGCGCTGGCCGCCGGAGAAGGAGCGCGGGTGCCGGTCGGCGGCGGCCGGGTCGAGGCCGACGAGGCGCAGCAGTTCCGCGACGCGGCCGGCCCGCTCGGCCGGGGCGACGGTTCCGAAGGCCCGCAGCGGCTCGGCGACGATCTCTCCCACGGTCATGCGCGGGTTGAGGGAGGCGTACGGGTCCTGGAAGACCATCTGGACGCGGCGGCGCACGGCGTGCAGCTCGGCGCGGCCGGGGCGGGTGACGTCCTTTCCGTCGAGGAGGATCCGGCCGCCGTCGGAGGGGTGGGCGTGGGCGAGGACCCGGGCGAGGGTGGACTTGCCGGAGCCGGACTCGCCGACGATGCCCAGGGTCTCCCCCGCCGCGAGGGTGAGGGAGACGCCGTCGAGGGCGGTGAAGGCGCGGCGGCCCCGGCCCCGGTACGTCTTGCGGAGCCCTTCGGCGGCCAGGACGACGGCGCCGGGCGCGGGCCGGTCGATCCGGGCGGGCGGCGGGGGCGGCGGCAGCGGCTCGGCGCGTTCGGCGGCGGGCAGGCAGGCCGCGCGGACGGTGTCGGTGAGGGCGGCGAGCGGCGGCGCGGTCGTGCGGCACCGGTCCTCGGTGAGGGCGCAGCGGGCGGCGAACGCGCAGCCGGCGAGGGGCAGGGAGAGGTCGGGCGGGGTGCCGGGGATGCCGGTGAGGCGGGTGCCGGAGGGCGCGGAGAGCCGGGGCACGGCGGCGAGGAGGCCCGCGGTGTAGGGGTGCCGGGGGCGGGCGAGGACCTCGGCGGTGGGACCGTCCTCGACGACGGTGCCGCCGTACATGACGAGGACCCGTTCGCAGGCGCGGGCGACCACGCCCATGTTGTGGGTGATGAGGACGAGGGCGGTGCCGGTGGTACGGGTGAGCTCGCCGAGGAGGGTGAGGATCTGGTCCTGGACGGTGGCGTCGAGGGCGGTGGTGGGCTCGTCGGCGAGGAGGATGTCGGGCTCGCCCGCGAGGGCCATGGCGATGAGGATGCGCTGGCGCTGACCGCCGGAGAACTGGTGCGGGTGGTCGTCCAGGCGGCGCTCGGGGTCGGGGATGCCGACGAGGCGCAGGAGTTCGACGGCGCGGGCACGGCGGGCGGCCTTGCCGGGACGGGCGGCCTTGCCGGAGGGGGTGGCTTTGCCGGGGCGGGTGCTCTTGCGGCGGCGGGCCGTTCCGTCGGCGCCGGTGCCGGTGCCGGCGCGGGCGTCGGTACTGGCGCTGGTGCCGGTACCGGTACCGGCGCCGTTCACGGCCGTGCGGTCACGGTCGCCGTGCGCCCTGAGCACCTCGTCCAGGTGGCGGCCGATGCTGAGGACGGGGTTCAGGGCCGTCATCGGGTCCTGGAAGATCATGCCGATCCGCGCGCCGCGCACCTCCCGCAGCCGGTCCTCCGCGGCCGTGGCGAGGTCCTCCCCGTCGAGGAGGACGGAGCCGCCGGTGATCCGGCCGGTGCCCGGGAGCATCCGGAGCAGGGCCAGGGCGGTGGTGGACTTCCCCGAGCCGGACTCGCCGACGACGGCGAGCGTCTCGCCCCTGCGGAGGGTGAAGGAGACGTCCCGGACGGCGTGCAGGGGCCGGCCGTCGGGGGTGGTGAACCCCACGTCCAGGCCCTGGACTTCGAGGAGCGGAGGGGCGGTCATCGGCGTATCTCCCGGTTCAGTGCCTCGGCCACCAGGGAGAGGCCGAGGACGAGCGCGGTCACGGTCACGAGCGGTCCGACGGCGAAGTGCGGGGCCTGGGCCAGGTAGGGCATGGCCTGGCTGAGGACGGCGCCGAGGGTGGGTTCGGGCGGCCGGACGCCGACGCCGAGGAAGCTCATGGCGCCCTCGATGAAGACGGCGACGGTGAGGGAGACGGCGATCTGGACGACGAGCGGGTCGGCGGCGTTGGGCAGGATGTGCCGGGTCAGGATCCGGCCGCCGGAGATGCCGCCGACGCGGGCGGCCGTCACGTACTCCCGGCCGCGCTGGACGAGGATCCCGGTGCGCAGCAGCCGTCCGAAGACGGGGATCTCGGCCAGGGTGATCACCGCGATCACGGGCAGCCGGCCGGGGCCGAGGATCGCCGTGATGGCGAGCGCCAGGATCAGTCCGGGGAAGGCCAGGATCAGGTCGAAGGCGCGCTGGACGACGGTGTCGGCGATCGGGTGGGCGGCGGCGGCCAGGGCGGAGAGGCAGCCGAGGAGCGCGCCGAGCGGCACGGCGACCGCGATGATGCCGAGGTCGGCACGGATGCCGTGGAGCAGCCGGGACAGCAGGTCGCGGCCGAGGTCGTCGGTGCCGAGCGGGTGTCCGGGGGTGCCGGGTCCGGCGAGCGTCAGGGCGCTCTGGTCGGTGGGGCCGTGGCCGGAGAGCAGCGGGGCGAGGAGTCCGGCGAGGACGACCAGGCCGACGAGGGCGAGTCCGGTGCGGCCCCGGCCGGTGGCGAGGGCGGCCCGGTAGGGGTGGCGGGGCCGGCGCGCCAGGGGCGGCGCGGCCTTCGTGAGGGCGGTCATGGCGGTCACTCCCACCTGATCCGGGGGTCGAGCCAGGCGTGGACGAGGTCGGTGAGCAGCTGGACGAGGACGAAGACGGTGACGAGGAGGAGCAGGAGGTCTTGGACGACGGGGTAGTCCCGGCGGACCAGGGCCTGTTCGGCGAGCTGGCCGAGGCCGGGCCAGGCGAAGATCGCCTCGACGAGCACGGCGCCGCCGAGGAGGTTGCCGGTCTGCATGCCGAGGAGGGTGACGACGGGCGGGAGCGCGTTCGGCAGGGCGTGGCGCCACAGCAGCCGGCGGGGGGCGATGCCGGCGGCGGTGGCGGTGCGGACGTAGTCCTCGCCGAGGGCGCGTTCGATGCCGTCCTTGAGGTAGCGGCCGAGGACGGCGGCGCTGGGCAGGGCGAGGCAGAGGGCGGGCAGCAGCAGGTACTGGACGCCGAGGTCGGGGGCGGTGAGGAGGGGGACGCGGCCGCCCGGGGGCAGGACGCCGAGGAGGACGGAGAAGAGGAGGACGAGGAGGACGCCGGTGACGAAGGGCGGTACGGAGAGGGCGCCGGTGGTGAGGACCCGTACGGCGGTGCTCACCCAGCGGTTGCGGGAGGTGGCACCGAGGATGCCGAAGGCGCCGCCGAGGACGACGACGAACAGCAGGGCGCCGAGGGTGAGTTCGACGGTGGCGCCGAGTCCGTCGCCGATGAGGTCGGCGGTCTGCCCGCCGATGGCGTAGGACGGTCCGAGGTCGCCGGTGAGGAGGTCGCCGAGCCAGCGGAGGTACTGGGCGGGCAGGGGTTCGTCGAGGCCGAGGCGCGCCCGGATGGCGGCCTCGGTCTCGGCGCTCGCGTCGGGTCCGGCGAGGACGGCCGCCGGGTCTCCGGGAACGAGCCGGAGGACGGCGAAGACGGCGAAGGAGGCGACGAGGAGGACGAGGAGCGCGGAGGGGAGCCTCCGCAGGAGGTAGCCGCGCACGTTAGCCCGCCAGGTGGGCGTCGTCGAGGTTGAGGTAGGAGAACTTGTTGAGGGTGACGCCGCGCAGCTTCTTGGCGGCGACCTGGACGGAGCCCCGGATGACGAGGTCGATGATGAACGCCTCGTCGAGGAGGGTGTCGGTGATCTGCTGCCGCAGGGCGTTGGCGCGGGCGCCGGTCCCGGGGGTGGTCCAGGCCTCGCGGACGACCTTGGTGTAGGCGGCGGAACGGAACCTGGAGGTGTTCTTGGCCTCGTTGAAGGGGTAGGCGCTGACGGCGAGGGTGGACGGCTGGACCTGGGCGAAGCCGTGGCTCATGGTCCAGAGACCGGGCATGGACTGGGAGATGAGGTTCTTCTGGGCGGTGGCCGGGTCGGTGGGTTCGAGGGTGACCCGGACGCCGATCTGCTTGAGGTCGTACTGGACGGCCTCGGCCACCGCGGTGTCGCCGGGCAGGTTGATGTGGAGGAGCGGCAGGTCGAGCCCGGTGTGGCCGGCGGACTTGAGGAGTTCGCGGGCCTTGCCGGGGTCGTGGGTGTAGTGGGTGCGGGCGGCCTCGCTGAAGGCGGGCGAGGACTTGGGCCAGGGGGTGGCGGAGGCGAGTCCGTAGCCGCCGAGGACCTGCTTGAGGATGCGTTCGCGGTCGATGCCCCAGGCGAGGGCCTGTCGGACGGTCTTGTCGTTCAGCGGGGCGACGGTGGTGTTGACGCCGAGGTAGTGGGCGCCGCCGCCGGTGGAGTACTCGCTGATGACGAGTTCGGGATCGGCGGCGAGGGTGGCGAGGTTCCGGCCGGGGACGCCGTAGGAGAGCTGGGTCTGGCCGGTGCGCAGGGAGGAGAGGAGGGCGTCGGCCTGGGCGATGACCCGGAACTCGACGGCGTCCAGGTAGGGGCGGTCGGGCTGCCAGTACTTCTCGTTGCGGGTGAAGCTCAGTCCGGTGCCGGGGCTCCACTTGGTGAGCTTGAAGGGGCCGGTGCCGTTGAGCTTCCTGCCGGCGACGGCGTCCTCGACGCTGTTCCGGTCGGTGATGATCATGAACTCGAAGAGGTCGAACAGGTTGTTGACCGGGTGGGCGAGCTTGAGGACGAGTTCGTGGTCGCCGCGCTTCTCGAAGCCGGTGATCGCGGCGGCGGTGGATCTCAACTGGGCGGCGCGCAACGGGTTCTGGAGGTTCTTCACGGCGAAGATCACGTCGTCGGCGGTGAAGGGCCGCCCGTCGTGGTAGGTGACGCCGGTGCGCAGCTTGAGGGTGATGGAGCGCCCGTCCTTCGCGTACTCCCAGGAGGTGGCGAGCTCCGGCTGCGGCTCCAGCCGGTCGTCGTAGCGGACGAGGGTGTTGTAGACCAGGCGCTGCTGGAGCGACTGGCCGCTCTGGGCGAAGAGCAGGCTGGGCGTGAAGTCCGAGTTGACGGCGACGGTGAAGGTGCCGCCGCGCCGGGGCTTCGCGGTCGCCTCGGCGCCGGGTGCCTCGGCCTCGGAGACCGCCGAACGGCAGCCCGCCAGGCCGAGCCCGAGCAGCAGGGTGCCGCCGCCCGCGGCGCGCAGGGTGGTGCGCCGGGAGAGGGCGGTGGGCGTGGTGGGGTACAGCTCGGTCATCGATGCCTGCCTGTGAAAGGGGTGGGGGTCCGCCGGGCGCGCGGAATTCTTTCCGCTGCGGAAGGAAGGAGCCACGGGAGGAACAGGGAAACAGTGGGAACGGGAGGAACAGGGAGAACGGGAGGAAGGAGAAGGACGCGGAACCGGGTACGGGGGTACGCGGAACCGGACGCGGGGTCACGGAGGGTGTGAGCGGCGGGAGCCGGGGGTCACGGAACCGGCGGGGGCCCGGGTCCTGCCCGGCGGATCAGGGCCTGGGGCCCTTCGTGTCACGGGGCCGTGGTGGCACGACCGGTCGGCGGCCGGAACGTCGGGGCGCTCGCCGGCCGTCGGTGACGGAGGTGCGGCGGGCGGCCCGGTCCGGGCGGGACCGGTACGGGAACGGTGCGGCCGGTGCGACGACCGGCGCCGGGGTCAGGCGCGGACGGCACAGACCGCGCTGGCCTGTCGACAGAGGTCGACGTGCCTGCGGGAGATGAGGCGCATGTCCGGATTCACGGGAGCAATATGGCAGTGGCTTCGCGGAGTGGTCAACCGGAGTTGACCGCATTCCGAGACGACCTCACCCTCCCGCTCCTGCGGGCAGGAGCTCTTGAAGGGTCTCAAGAGGCCTCCTGAACAGGGGATTCAGCAGAACCGTGCCCGCCGCGACGGGCAGCGTGGCCGGTCCGGCATGTGGACTGACGATGCGTTCGGGGTCTCCGCAGACGTGCGAGAGGTCGATCGCGGCGCCCCGGATCTCCTCCAGGTAGTCCGGTTCGATGACGCTGGCCTGCTCGGTCACGACGACCAGATCGGGGTTGAGGACGTCGAGCAGGAGGGCGACCGCGCGCCCGACCGCGCGGGCCCGTTCGCGCAGCAGCCGGTCGGCGCGCCGGTCCCCGGCCGCCGCCGCGTCCACCACGAGGGAGGTGTCGGGCTCGGGCACGATGCCGCGGCGCACGGCGGTGCGTCCGAGGGCGGTGTTCGAGGCGGTCGCCTCCAGGCAGCCCGAACGCCCGCACGGGCAGGGGGCCGTGGAGTCGGGGACGGGCAGGTGCGCCACGTCGCCGGCCGCCGCCCCGGGCCCCTGGTGCACGACCCCGGCGAGTCCGACGGCCGCGTCCACGACGTTGCCGACGAAGAGGTGCACGAGGCTGCGGCGGGCGGCGGGCCGGCCGAAGAGGATCTCCGACTGGGCGATGGAGCGGGCGTGGTTGTCCAGGCGCACGGTGCGCCCGCCGAGTCCGGCGGCGAGTTCGGCGGCGAGTGGCCGGCGGCGCCAGCCGAGGGCGTCGTGGCGGACCACCACGCCCTCGGCGGGGTCCACCCAGCCTCCGATCGCGGCGCCGACCCCGAGCAGGGGGCGGCCCCGGGCGTGCGCGTCGAGGAAGCCGCCCAGTTCGCGGGCGAGTTCCCCGGGCAGGGCGTCGGGCGCGATGCCTTCGTGCGCGTGGGTGTGACGGGCCAGGACCCGGCCGCGCAGGTCGACGAGGGCGAAGGTCGAACCGGGGACGCCGAGGTGGACACCGCCGACGACGGGTCCCCCGGTGGCGCCGATGTGCAGGTCGACGGGGATCTGGGGCCGCCCCACTCCCCCGCCCCCGGCGAGTTCCGGCAGCTCGCGCAGGAGGCCGAGCCGGGTGAGGTCGGTGGCCTGGCGGGAGACGGCGGCGGGGCTGAGGCCGGAGAGCCGGGCGACGGCGCTGCGGGCGACGGGTCCGTGGTCGAGGACGGTCCGCAGGACGGTGGCGGCGTTCGCCTCGCGCCTGCCGTCCCCCGCCATCCGGGGGCCGTGCGGGGTGGTCGCGGTCATGGGTGCCTCTCTGGTCACTGTTGCGGCGGTGTGAAATCCCGGACGGCCGCCGACCCGGCCGCCACCTGCCGCCCGGCGTCGGCCGCGCCCTCCGAACGGGAGGGGATCATCCCTGGTCAAAGGGGGTGCGACGGGGTGCGGGAGGTCGGGCGGACGGCACCGGGCAGGCGCCGATTCAACCACCGGGGGCGACGGTTCGGGGAGCGGGCGGGCGCTTGACGCGCGACGGCGGGCGCTGCGAGGCTCCGGGACATGTTCGCGACCTCCTCCTGTCCCGCCGCCCGCGGCGCCTGACCCTCGCGACCCTCCGCGCGACCGGTGCGCCGGTTCCGCTCCCGTGACCCGGCCGCCGCCGGACCCGCCCCGTACCGCGCCGGCCCCTTCGCCCCGCTCCGGGGACCGGCGGGGGCGCTCCTCCGATTCCGCAGGAGTACGCCTCCGATTCCGCGGGCGTATGCCTCCGATCCGGCGGGCGCACCCCCGGGCGGGCGCACACCTCCGACCCGGCCCTTCCGTCGGCTCATTACTTCCGCTCCGAGATTAATTCCCCCGGGCCCGCTCCCGGACTCCCGAAAGGACCCGTCATGTCGACCGCCACCACCTCCCCCGACGTCCGGCAGATCACCGTCCGGAAGGTCGGCGGCCGCCTGGGCGCCGTCATCTCCGGCGTCCGACTCGGCGGCGACCTGTCCGCCGAGGCCGTCGCCGAGATCCGCGCCGCGCTCCTGGCACACAAGGTCGTCTTCTTCCGCGGCCAGGACCACCTGGACGAGGAGGCCCACGAGGCCTTCGGCCGGCTCCTCGGCACCCCCGTCGCCCACCCGACCGTCCCCTCCGCCGACGGCCGCTACTCGCTGCCGATTGATTCGGACTTCGGCGGCCGGGCCAACCAGTGGCACACCGACGTCACCTTCGTCCCGGCCTACCCTGCCTTCTCGATCCTGCGCGCGATCGTCGTCCCGCCGTACGGCGGCAACACCCTGTGGGCGAACACGGCGACCGCGTACGAGAGCCTTCCCGAGCCGCTGCGGGCGCTGGCCGACAGCCTGCGCGCGGTGCACTCCAACGACTACGACTACGCGGCCCTGCGGCCCGGCGTCCTGCCCGAGCAGCTCGCGCGCTTCCGCGAGATCTTCTCCTCCACGAAGTTCCTGACCGAGCACCCGGTCGTGCGGGTCCACCCGGAGACCGGCGAGCGGACGCTGCTGCTCGGCAACTTCGTCCAGCGGATCAGCGGCCTGACGGGCGCCGACTCGCGCGACCTGTTCTCCCTCTTCCAGCGGCACGTCGAGCGCCCGGAGAACACCGTCCGCTGGCAGTGGCAGGTCGGCGACGTCGCCATCTGGGACAACCGCGCCACCCAGCACTACGGCGTGGACGACTCCGACGAGCACGACCGCAAGCTGCGCCGGGTGACCATCGACGGCGACGTGCCGGTCGGCGTGGACGGACGCTCCTCGGTGCTGCTCGCGCCCGAGTCCGTGCCGGACCCGGCGTTCGGCATCGCCTCCGGCGCCTCGACGGCGGACACGGCGGCGTCCCCGGCCACCGGTGCGACCGGGAAGTGAGGGGGAAGGCCGGGCCGCCCGGCTGCCGGGGGCCGGCTCGGCTCCCGGCAGCCGGGCGGGCCCGCCGTCAGGCGGGTCTGGCGTAGTCGCCGAAGCCCGCCCAGTCGAGGACCACACACGGCTCGTCGTCGAGGACCCACGCGTCGTGGCCGGGCTCGACCTGCATGAAGTCGCCCGGCCCGAACTCCTCGGTCTCCCCGTCGTCCATGACGACCTTCATCCGGCCGCTGACGACGTACCCGACGTGCGCGGCCCGGCAGCTGTCGGTGCCCGCGATCGGTTTGACGTGCTTGGTCCACTGCCAGCCCGGCTCGAACACGGCGCGCCCGACCGGGCCGCGCACGTCGGTCAGCAGGTCGAGCCTGCCCTTGCCGTCCTCGAAGGGACGGGTCTCGTCCGCCGAATCGAAGCTTCTCCGTACGATGCCGGTCATCTTCCGCTCCCGGCGCTCAAAGGTCGGTTCCCCGAGTTCCCTTCCAGGCTACGCCGGTCCCCGGCGGACGGACCGCTTCTCCGGAGCCTCTTCGACGCCCTTCTCCGAGGCGCTTTTGGTCGAATCCGGCACATCGGGACCCCGAATTCTGTGCACATCCCCCAGGGGACAGAACTACACATAAAGGCTGGATAAGAGCACAATGAAACAGCGGCGCAATTCGCCGCAAGTGCGGCCTGACACGCAAGACGCCAGAAGGAGGCGAGTCACATGGCCGACGTCTCTCATCGTCACGGTGATATCTCGGGTCACCCCGACGCACCGGAAATGCGGGACCGATACGCCCGTATGCTCCAGACCCGAGGTGTGGCGGCGGTCGAGGAACTCGTGATCCTCGCCGGCGTCTACGCCGCGATCTCGGCGTGGACGGTCCACTTCGCCGCGGCCCGTCCGGAACTCGCCATCAGCAACCTGGTCGTCGGCATCGGCATCGCGGTCCTCGGCCTGTGCATGTCGATGGTCCCGGAACGGTCGCAGGACCTGAACTTCGTCGTCCTGCTGCTCGGCGCGTGGCTGATCGTCTCGCCGTGGGTGGTCACCCGGGGCCCCGACGCGGGCATGATCCTCAGCAACGTCATCACCGGCGCGTGCGTCTGCCTGTTCGCCCTCACCGCGGGCGGACTGCTCATGAGCAAGAGGAGGACATGACCTCCAGTCCCTCCTCGTCCCCCCGTTGACCCTCATCCGGAACGGCGGCACCTCAACTCCCAGGAGGTGCCGCCGTTCACTGTCCCCCGCGGGTGAACGGCAACCGCACGATAACGAATTGACCCACATGGTTTCGGCCACATAAGTTCTGCGTAAAGCTTGCTCCACAGGGACAGGCTCCCGCTCGCATACCCAGTCCTTGGGGGGACAAAGTGAACTGGTACCTCGACGTTCTCAAGAAGTACGCGGTGTTCAGCGGCCGGGCGCGCCGCAAGGAATTCTGGATGTTCCAGCTGTTCAACGTGATCGCGGGCATCATCCTCATCACCGTCGACATGCTGCTCGGCACCTACCCGCTGCTGTACGCCGTCTACGCCCTGGGCGTCTTCCTGCCGTCCCTCGGCCTGTCCGTCCGCCGCCTCCACGACACCGGCCGGTCCGGCTGGTGGCTCCTCATCGGCCTGGTCCCGTTCGTCGGCGGCATCGTCCTGCTGGTCTTCACCGTCCTCGAGGGCGAGCAGCAGCAGAACGCGTACGGCCCGAACCCGAAGCTGGCCCCGGCCTACTGACGGTCCCCGCGCCGACGCACCACACCCGGCCGTGGCCCCCGGAGGTTTCCTCCGGGGGCCACGGCCGTGTCACGTCCCGGCCAGGTCCGCGCGGGCCGCGTCCAGTTCGGCCCGGTCGGGCGGCTGCGCCCCGGCCCGGGAGACGGTGACGGCCGCCGCCGCCCCGGCCCGGGCGAGCAGTCCGGCCAACTCCCCGGCGGAGAGCGCGCCGAGGGCCGCCCGGTCCCGCGCGGCCAGCGCGTCCAGGACGGCGGACATGAACGAATCGCCCGCGCCGACGGTGTCGACGACGTCGACCCGGGGCGCCCCGGCGGCGACCGTGTGGTGCCGGGTGACGGCGGAGGAGCCGGCCGCGCCCCGGGTGACCAGGACGACCGCGGGGCCGAGATCCAGCCAGCGGACGGCGACGGCCTCCGGCTCCTCCCCCGGATACAGCCAGGCCAGGTCCTCGTCGCTCGCCTTGACCAGGTCGGCGAGGGCGACGCAGCGTTCGACCCGGGCGACGGCCGGGCCGTGCTCCCCCATCAGTCCGGGCCGTACGTTGGGGTCGTAGCTGACCGTGGCCCGGTCGCGGAACCGCTCGGCCCCGGCCAGGACGGCCGCCGCGCCGGGGTCGGTGACGGCCGCGACCGAGCCGATGTGCACATGGCCGGGCGCCTCCGGGGGCAGCGCTCCCGCCTCCAGCGTCCAGGCGATGTCGAAGGCGTAGGCCGCCCGGCCCTCCGCGTCGAGGCCCACGACCGCCGACGGGGTGCGCTCCGGGAGGCCGCCGACCTCCACCCGTACGCCCGCGTCCCTCAGGTGAGCCCCGATCAGGTGCCCGTGGGAGTCGTCGGCGAGCTGGGTGAGCAGGGTGACGTCCCGGCCGAGGCGGGCCAGTCCGTACGCGACGTTGGCGGGACTGCCGCCGGGGTGGACGCGGTCGGCGGCGCCGGGCGCGCGGACGATGTCGGCGACGCACTCGCCGATCACCAGGAAGGACATGGATCAGAGCTCCTCGGTACAGGGGTTCCGGCGGCCGGCCCGTCGCCGGTACAGCACCTGGTGGGCGTCCCACTCGACGAAGGACTCGGCGTGCTCCAGGCCCACGGACTCCAGGAGCCGCCGGGAGCGGTGGTTGGCCTCCTGGGTGACCGCGACCACGCTCGGCGCGGTCTCCAGGGCCCGCGCGACGGCCGCGCCGACCGCCTCGCGCGCGTAACCGTGTCCCCAGTGCTCGGGCAGGAACTGGTACGAGACCTCCGTCTCCCCGTCCCGCCCGCCGTCCTCCACCGTGACGAGTCCGAGGAGGACGCCGTCCTCGGCGCGGACCACCGCGTGGAAGCCGGGCGCCCCGACGATCCGCCGCTGCCGGATGCGGATGACGGACCCGGTGACCGGACCGCCGAGGTGGCGTCGTACGTCGGGATCGGTCCACAGCCGCGTCACGGCCGGGAGGTCACCGCCGCGGACGGACCGCAGCAGCAGCCGCTCGGTGCGGAGCGGTCGCCGCGGGGCCGGTACCGGGTCCTGGGCCGAGCTCGGTGAGGGGGGCACCGTCCCATCCTCTCAGTCCGCCGCGGGGCGGGGACCCGGGCCCTCGTGCCGGACGTCAGACGCGGTGCACGGTGTGGAGCTTCACCGCATACGTGCCCGTGCCGTCCAGGGTGGAGGCTCCCCCGAGGTCCGCCATGGTCGGCCCGTTGCAGGTCTTGCGGCTGGAGAGGAAGCGGCGCTTCCCGTTCGTGTCCCTGCCCAGGTAGATGCCGACGTGGTCGACCGTGGCGCTCTGGCCGTCGTCGCCCGAGTCGGCGTTGAAGAGGACCAGGTCGCCCGGCTGGAGCTGGGCCGCGGCCGGCGGGGCGCCGCCCGCCGTCCGGTCGACGCGGACGCCCGGCGCGTGCTCCGCCATGTCGCGGGACTTGCGGGGCAGCCGGGTCCCGGAGGTGTCCGCCCCGGCCGCCAGGGGGACGCCGTGGTGGTGGCCGAGGACCATCCGGGTGTAGCCGGAGCAGTCCAGGTTTCCGGTCTGCTTGTTCGACGGCCCGGTGTACGTGCCGTCCGGGAAGGTCCAGCCGAGGTTCATGTACTCGTGGAAGTCGGCGCCCTCGTAGCGGTTGCCCCGCGGGTCGAGGTGGCCGTAGCCGGCCCGGCCGAGGACCTGCCGGCCGGCCGCCGGGCCGGTCCCCGCGGTCACGGCCGGGCCGCCCGGCAGGAACATCGCCGCGCAGGCGAGCACGTCGGGCGCGGTGGAACCGGCCCAGGACCGGACGCGGGCCTCCAGCTCCGGCGTCCAGGTGCCGTCGAACGGGTGGTCCAGGACGCGTACCCAGTCGGTGTGGGTGACGGTCGGCGGGGCCTCCCAGGTCGCGGCGGTCACCTCGAAGCGGCTCACGGTCAGCTTGACCGGCAGGTTGGTGCAGCCGTCGTTGGCGAGGGCGCGCAGCCCCACCCGCCCCTTGCCGAAGGTGGCGTCGTCCGTCTCGACGGTCCAGGCGGCGGGCTCGGCGGCGGCCGTGCGCCAGGCCTTGGCCCTGATGGCGGTGCCCTCGCGGCGGACCCGTACGGTCCATGCGGTGCCGGCGGCGACCCCGGTGGCCAGGGGACGGCCGGTGCCAGCTGCGTGACGGCGTCGGCGACCTCCTTCTCGACGCGGAGCTCGACCGCGCCCGAGGTCGTGAACGACAGCCGGGCCCGGTAGCCGTTGTGCGTGTCCTGGTAGCCGAAGGACAGGGCGTACGAACACGCCTGGCCGGTGGGGACCTTGTCGAAGGAGGCCGTCGCGCGCACGTCGACGTCGGTGATCTCGCCGTCGCGGACGCTGGCGTGGCGGCTCGCGTAGTCCGTGGTCAGCTTGATGACGCCGGCGCCGGGGGTCACCGAATAGTCGCCGGCCGGGCCGCCCAGGGTGGTCCAGCCGCCACCGCCGGGCGCGGTGCCCCAGTACACGCGGTCGGCCTCGGGGAGCGCCGGGTCCGGCAGGGTGCGTTGGAAGTCGTCGGCGAAGGGCCGCTTGTCCTCGGTGAAGGTGCGCTCGGGGCCGGGGAGGAGCACCGTGCGGGCGCCGTGCGTCAGGAGCGCGACGCGTCTGCCGCCGGAGGTGACCTCGGTGCGGGCCGGGGTGCCGGGCAGTACGGCGGTGTCGAGCGCGCCGAGGGCCGTGGAGGCGAACCAGTCGGCGCCGAGGGGGGCGACGGTCACGGAGGAGCGGGGACCGCCGAGGCCGGTCGGGAGGGCGGCGCCCGCCGGGGCGGCGGGGGCGGCCGGCTGCGCGGCGCGGGCCGGGGAAGCGGCCAGCGGGACGAGGGGGGCGGCCGCGGTGGCGGTCAGCGCGGTGAGCAGGGTGCGCCGGGAGGTGCCGCCGCTGTGGGAAGTACGGGTCATGGGGTCATCATCCGGATCGCCCGGCAGCGGTGTTCGCCCGGGGGGAGCCGAAGAGCGGGGACCGTGCCCGTCACTCCCCCCGCACCCCCCTCGCACACGTTTCCGCCCCCGCCGAACTCTCGTCCGCACCCCTCCCCCGCCCACGGCCCCGCCCGGCCGTCTCCGCGGCCCGTCCTCCGCCTTCCACCGGTGTCCGCCCCTCCCCGAGGGACGGACACCGGGCCCTTGGCATATGTCAGGAGCACCACCGGATCGAGTGTTGCCAAACCTCTTACGGGCCGTCCCGGGCTGTGCAACAGTCGTACACGGGCCCCTTCTTGACCTGTGGCCGCGCCGCGCCTGTATCGGAGTACGACATGCCGTCCCCTCTGTTCGCGGACCGTCCCGCCCAGCCGCCGGAGCCGGGCGCGGTGGACGCGCTGATCTCGCAGACCCGCCGCCTGCGCGGCGAGGTCGACGCCGTCCGCCGGGACGCCGCGGCGGACGAGGACGACCCGCGGCAGCGGTGGCAGCGCGCCCTGTGCGACCTCGCCGTGCACCAGCTCGACGACCTCGGCGCCCAGCTGGGGCAGTTGCGCGCGGGCGTGCCGGTGGAGGTGCCGCCGGGGACGGAGACCGGCGGAGAGGCCGTCCAGGACGCGGACTTCGCGACCGATCCCGGCGCCGCGTACGGCCTGCCCGCACCGGCGCGCACCGGCGCGCTCCTCTCCCGGGTCGGCAGCGCCGAGTGGAACCTGCTCACCGACGAGGTCAGCTGGTCCGAGGAGCTGTACCGGATGTTCGGGCGCACCCGGGAGAACGGCCCGATGTCGCTCGACGAGATGCCCACGATGGTCTTCGCCGAGGACCAGCCCCTCCTCCAGGGGATGGTGACGGACTGCCTGATCGACGGGAAGCCGATCGACGGCGAGTTCCGGATCGTACGGACCGACGGCCGGGTGCGCACCGTCCACATGACGGGCGAACCCGTCCTCGACTCCGACGGCTGCACCGCCTCCATGTGGGCCGTCCTGCGCGACGTCAGCGAACTGCGGCGCAGCGAGCGGGCGGTCAGGGAGAGCCGGGCGGGCCTGGAGCGCAGCCGGGACGTCGAGCGCACCGAGCGCCGGGTCGCCGTCGAACTCCAGGAGGCCGTCCTGCCGCCCTGGCGCGGCTCGCTGCACTTCGCCCACGACGGGCCGGCCCCGCTCGACGTGGCCGCGCACTACCTCCCGGCCGCCAGCACAGGACTGATCGGCGGCGACTGGTACGACGCGCTCGCGCTGCCGGGCGGGGACGCCCTGCTGACCGTCGGCGACCTGACCGGCCACGGGGTCGCCGCGACCTCCTCGATGGCGATGCTCCTCGGCGCGCTGCGCGGCATGGCCGTCGCCGGGATCCGGCCCGCCGCCCTGATGGGCCACCTGAACCAGCTCCTGGAGACCTCCGTGCAGCCCGCGCTCGGCAGCGCCATGTGCTGCCGGTACGACCCCGTCGCCCAGACCCTGACCTGGGCGCAGGCCGGCCACCCCGCCCCGCTGCTCTTCCGCGACGGGACGGGGCGCGCCCTCCGGCGGCCCGAGGGCGTCCTCCTCGGGGCGACGGCCGGCGCCGCGTACGAGGAGGCCGAGACCCGGCTGCTCCCGGGCGACCTGCTCGTCCTGCACACCGACGGGCTGACCCGGGGCAGCGGTACGGACGACGACACGGGCGCACGGCGGCTGCTCGCCCTCGGCCCCCGGCTCGCCGGGGCGCGGGACGCGCGGGAGGGCGTGCGGACGGTGGTCGAGGAGTTCGGCGAGGAGTCGCGCGAGGACGACGCCTGCGTGATGGTGGTGCGGGTCGGCCACTGAGCCGGACCCGTGAACGGCGGTCCCGGTCCCCGGCCCCCGGAGGGGCCGGGGATCAGGCCTGTCCGGGCCTGGGGTGGTTGACGGGCGACTGGGTCAGGGCCAGCTGGATCTCCTCGCGCAGGAGGTCGGTCCTGGCGTAGTCGGCGTACTGGCCGGTGAGCCGGTACATCTCCCGCAGCCGGTCCCAGGTCCGGTGGGACGAGGTCTCCCCCATGGACGTGAGGGCGAGCCGGGCGTACCGGTCGGCCTGCTCCGGGTCGTCGGCGATGAAGCAGGCCGAGGCGAGGGAGATGTGGTCGAAGAGCTTCGACCGCTCGTGCCCCTTGCTCCGCAGTTCGAGCGCCAGCTTGGCGTGGCGCTGCGCGGGGATCGCGGCGGCCGGGTCGTGCTCGGCGAGGGTGCGGTAGGCGAGGGCCTCCATGCCGTGCATGTCGGCCTCGTCGAAGTTCTGCATCCAGTCCGGCGTCGCCTCGTCGCGCCGGTCCGACACGAACAGGTCCTCGGCCTCGCCGAGGGTGCGGCGCATGGCCTGCCCCCGGCCCATCGACGCCTGCGCCCAGGCCTCGATGGTGTGGAACATGGCCCGGGTCCTGGGCAGCAGCCGGTCGCCCGAGCCCGTGTTGGCGAGCTTCATCAGGTCGAGGGCGTCGTCGGGCCGGCCCAGGTGCACCATCTGGCGGGCGGCGCGGGACAGCGCCTCGCCAGCCCGGGGCCGGTCGCCGCTCTCGCGGGCCGCGTGGGCGGCGATGACGAAGTACTTCTGCGCCGTGGGTTCGAGGCCGACGTCGTGGGACATCCAGCCCGCGAGGACGGCCAGGTTGGCGGCGACGCCCCACAGGCGCCGCTGGAGGTGGTCGGCGTGGCGGTAGGCGAGCATGCCGCCCACCTCGTTGAGCTGGCCCACCACGGCCTTGCGCTGGAGACCGCCGCCCCGGGAGGCGTCCCAGGCGCGGAAGACCTGCACCGAGTGCTCCAGGGCCTCGATCTCCTCCGACCCGATGGGGGCGGCCTCGTAGCGGTCGAACCCGGCGGGGTCGGCGTGGAGGGGATCGGTGGCACGCGGAACGGCGCCCGGGCGGGCGGGGTCGGTCTGCAGCCAGTCGTGCATGGCGTTGCTGAGTACGGAGCCGGCGGCGAGCGCGGCACCCGCGCCCACCAGGCCGCGTCGGTTGAGCATGAGGTCCATTCCCGTGAATTCGGTGAGGACCGCCGCCGTACGATCGGGTGGCCAGGGCAGTTGGTCAGGGTTCTCCGTCTTGCCGACGTCCTGCCGTTTCCCTGCACGCCCGTGTCGTACGAACCCGAGGTCCTCGATGGTCACGACACGGCCGAGTCGCTCGGTGAACAGTGCTGCCAGCACCCGGGGGACGGGATCGCGCGGGGTCTCGCCCCGGTCGATCCACCGCCGCACCCGCGAGGTGTCGGTCGCCAGCTGGGGGTGGCCCATGGCCGCCGCCTGCCGGTTGACGAGCCTCGCGAGTTCGCCCTTGGACCAGCCGGCCAGGCCGAACAGGTCTGCCAGGCGGGTGTTGGTTTCTCCGGTCACGTCTAAGCCCCCAGGTTCTCGGCTGAGTTGACAGTAACCCCCTGTCATAGGGCTGGCGACTATTCGCCAGGGTTCGCCAGGGTGCGCCCGATGTTCCGCCACCCGCGCCCGGGTGTCAGGTAGGAACGCGCCACCCCGCCCCGTCGACCGGCCCTCATTCCCCAGGGTGCGGACCGGGGGCGGGCGGGGCGACGCACGCAACTCGTCGGCACACGAAGGGATCTGTCACCTCCATGTACACAGCATCGTCCTCCGTGTCCGCCCCGCCCCGGCCGCAGCACCGCGTCGTCCCCGCCGGCGCCGGACCGTACCTCGCCCCCGCGCCCCAGGCCGTCCGGCCGCGGCGCTGGGCGGGCGGCACCGGTACCCAGCCGGTGAGCGGAAGAATCGATCTGTCCGGCCCCCAGGGCGCGCAGCTGAAGATGGCGATCGCCTCGGTCCACCGCATCTGTCCGGAGTTCAAGCCGGTGCAGGTACTGCGGCGCAGCGGTCGTTCCGTACTGATCGTCGGGACGACCGGACGGACCACGGCGGTCGCGAAGTGTTTACTGGACCACTCGCCGGCCTGGGTCGAGCGGTTCCGGCACGAGATAGCTTCCTACCGCGCCTTCGTCCGGCACCGCCCGCCGGTGCGGGCGCCCCGGCTGATCGCGGCGGATCCGGAGAACTGCACGCTGGTGATCGAGCGGATGCCGGGACGGGCCGCGGCGCTCTCGCGCCACCCCGTCGAGGCCCCGCCGCGCGCCGACGTGCGGGCCGCGCTCGGCGCGATCGCCCGGCTCAACGCCTGGCGGCCGCCGGCCGGGACGTTCGACGCCCCGCTGGACTACGGGGCCCGGATCTCCCGGTACCACGAGCTCGGGCTCTTCACCGACCGGGACCGGGACGACCTGCAGAAGCTGCTGCACGGTCTGGCGCACGCGGGCGGCCGCCAGGGCATGGGCCAGTTCTGCCACGGCGACGCGCTGCTGTCCAACGTCCTGCTCTCTCCCGCCGGTCCGGTCCTGGTCGACTGGGAGCACGCGGGCTGGTACCTGCCCGGCTACGACCTGGCGACGCTGTGGGCGGTGCTCGGTGACGCGCCGCTGGCCCGGCGCCAGATCAGCCAGCTCGCCCAGCAGGCGGGCCCGGCCTCCCGGGACGCCTTCCTGGTGAACCTGATGATCGTGCTGACGCGGGAGATCCGCACCTACGAGACGGCGGTGCAGCGCACCATGAAGGAGGCTCCGCCGGCCGGTTCCGTGCCGGTCCCCTCGGGAGCGCTCGCTCCCGGGGAGGAACAGCGGCTGCTCCTGAGGCGGCTGCACGACGACTGCGCCATGGCACGGCGGGCCGTGCGCGCGGCGGTCGGGACGCGCTGAAGGGCGGGTCCTGCCGACCACGGGGGTGGTGCGCCGCGTCCCGGTGCCGACACACCGGGACGCGGCGCACCGGCTCTTCCGGCGCGGCGCCGGCTTTCCCGGCGCGGCGCACCGGTTCCTCCGCCCGCGCCCTCCCACGCGGACACCCCTCCAGTGGTCCACTCCAGTGACGCGCCCCAGGCCCGGGGCCCGTCGCCGCGAAACTCCGCCGTCCGGCCTCCATTCCCGCTCTGACGTGGGAACTTCCTTCGCCGCGCGGGTGATTGACGGAACGTTCGGGAGCCGATACCCCTGTACGGGTTCGGCCCCGCACGCCCCCTCCGTGCCACCCCCACGCCCCCTGGAGGCCGCCTTGCTCCGTTCCGGGTCCCCCCGACGCACACCGAGGGCGATGGGCGTCCTGGCGTCCGCCGCCCTGCTGCTCCCCCTCCTTTCCGCCGCGCCGCCGGCCGGTGCCGACGCGCCCGGGGCGGGCTCCCTCCAGGAACAGTTCGCCCGGGCGGCCGCGCGCCACGGCGTGCCCGAGAGCGTGCTGCTCGCCGTCTCGTACCTGCAGTCGCGGTGGGACGGCCACGGCGGCGCGCCGAGCGTGACCGGCGGGTACGGACCGATGCACCTGACGGACGCGGTGACGGCCCTGAAGCGGTCCGCCCCGCACCACTCGGACGGCGAGGAGGACCCGCGCGGCGACTCCTCGCGCCCGGCGCGCACGGTGCGCGAGGAGACGCCCGCGCCGGTGCCGTCCGCCGACCGGCTGCCGGAGCGGCTGCGGACCCTGGAGCGGGCGTCCGCGCTGTCCGGGATCCCGGCCGAGGAGCTGCGGACCCGGACGGGCGCCAACATCGAGGGCGGCTCGGCCCTGCTCGCCGCCGCGCAGCGGGAGGCCGGGCTGCCCGCGAGCGCGGACCCGGCCGACTGGTACGGGGCGGTGGCGCGGTACTCCGGTGCGGACGACACGGCGACGGCGACCGCGTACGCGAACGACGTGTTCGACGTGATCCGGACAGGGGAGACCCGGACGACGGACAGCGGGCAGGTGGTGGCGCTCCGGGCCGACCCGTCGGTGGCGCCCGCCACCGGGCAGGTGGCGGCGCTCGGCCTGCGCGCGCCGGCCGCCGGTCCCGTGGAGTGTCCCCGGACGGTGGCCTGCGAGTGGGTCCCGGCGCCGTACGAGGAGTTCGGCGACGGCGACTACGGCAACCACGACAAGGCGGACCGGCCCGTCTCCCAGTCGATCGACTACATCGTGGTCCACGACACCGAGGCCACCTGGGACGTCACCCTGGGCCTGGTGCAGGACCCGGAGTACGTGTCGTGGCAGTACTCGCTGCGCTCCTCCGACGGGCACGTCGCGCAGCACCTGGCGCTGAAGGACGTCGGCTGGCACGCGGGCAACTGGTTCGTGAACGCCAGGTCGGTGGGCCTGGAGCACGAGGGCTTCCTGACCGCGCCGGACTCCTGGTACACGGAGGCGATGTACCGGGCGTCGGCGCGTCTGGTGCGGTACCTCGCCGCCCGGTACGGCATCCCGCTGGACCGGCAGCACGTCCTGGGGCACGACAACGTGCCGGGCACGGTGACGTCCTCGATCCGGGGCATGCACACGGACCCGGGCCCGTACTGGGACTGGGCGCACTACTTCCGGCTGCTCGGCCGTCCGATCGTCCCGAGCGCCGGTCCGCACGCGGGCGTGGTGACGGTCCGGCCGGACTACGACACCCACAAGCCGGTCCACACGGGCTGCGAGACGGCCGGGACGGCGTGCGCGCCGCACGGCAGCGGGGCGGTGCGCCTGCACACCGCGCCGGACGCCGGCGCGCCCCTGGTGAAGGACGTCGGGCTGCGGCCGGGCGGGGAGGACTCCACCACCGGCGTCAACGACACGGGCGCGCGCGCCTCGACGGGGCAGAGCTTCGCGGTGGCGGAGCGCCGGGGCGACTGGACGGCGGTCTGGTACCTCGGGCAGAAGGCGTGGTTCCACAACCCGCGCAAGCGGCCGACCGCGGTGGACGGGCGGGGGCTCGTCCTGACGCCGAGGCCGGGCCTCGCGGAGGTGCCGGTGTACGGGCGGGCCTATCCGGAGGCCTCGGCCTATCCGGCGGGCGTGCCGGTGCAGGCGGTGTCGCCGCTGCCGTACCGGCTGCTCGCCGGTCAGCGGTACGTGGTGGGCGGCCGCACCCCGGGCGAGTACTTCTTCGCACCGACGTTCGACACGACCGGGCATACGGTCGTGCGGGGCCAGGAGGAGTACTACGAGATCCAGTTCGGCCACCGGGTGGCCTTCGTGAAGGCATCCGACGTGCGGGTTTCCCGGATCTGACGGAGGGGTGGCCGAAAGGCTCGGGGCGGTGCCGGACGCGGGGTCCGGCACCACCCCGTCGGCGTTCATACGACTATTCGGGAGATCGTGTGCGCCGTACGGGCGAGGGGTAAGGCTGGGCCGGTCAGACGCCCCTCGCGCACCGGAAGGCCCCCCAGCACATGCCGCAGCCCTTCGTCATGCCGGATTTCTACGTCCCGCATCCGGCACGTCTCAACCCCCACGTGGAGGCCGCCCGCACGCACACGCGTGCGTGGGCGCGGGAAAGGGGGATGCTGGAGGGCTCGGGGATCTGGGAGGAGCACGACCTCGACTCCCACGACTACGCGCTGCTCTGCGCCTACACCCACCCCGACTGCGGCGAGGACGCCCTGAACCTCGTCACCGACTGGTACACCTGGGTCTTCTTCTTCGACGACCACTTCCTGGAGGTCTTCAAGCGCACCCAGGACCGGGCGGGCGGCAAGGCCTATCTGGACCGGCTGCCGCTGTTCATGCCGGCGGACCCGGCGGACCTGCCCGAGCCGGCCAACCCGGTCGAGGCGGGCCTCGCGGACCTCTGGCGGCGGACCGTCCCCGCGATGTCCGGGGGCTGGCGCAAGCGGTTCGCGGAGGCCACGGAGCACCTGCTGTACGAATCGCTCTGGGAGCTCGACAACATCAACGAGGGGCGCGTCGCCAACCCCGTCGAGTACATCGAGATGCGCCGCAAGGTGGGCGGGGCGCCCTGGTCCGCGGGGCTCGTCGAGTACGCGGCGGGGGCGGAGGTCCCGGACCGGGTGGCGCGCTCCCGGCCGCTGTGCGTGCTGCGGGACGCCTTCTCGGACGCGGTGCACCTGCGCAACGACCTCTTCTCGTACCAGCGGGAGGTGGAGGAGGAGGGCGAGAACAGCAACGGCGTGCTCGTCCTGGAGCGGTTCCTGGGCTGCACGACGCAGGAGGCGGCGAACGCCGTCAACGACCTGCTGACCTCGCGGCTCCAGCAGTTCGAGAACACGGCCCTCACCGAAGTGCCGCCGCTGGCCGTCGAGAAGGGGCTCACACCGGAGGAGTGCGCGGCCGTCGCGGCGTACGCGAAGGGGCTCCAGGACTGGCAGTCCGGCGGTCACAAGTGGCACATGCGCTCCAGCCGGTACATGAACGAGGGCATGGTCGGCGGCTCCTCGCACCTGGACGGGATCATCGGCACCTCGGCCCTGGACGTGCGGAACCTCTTCGGGCGGCCGGCGGCCGCGCGGCTGCGGACGCTCACCCACGTGCCGCACCGGCACGTGGGGCCCTCGCTGCTTCCGGAGTTCGACCTGCCGTACCCGCTGGCGCTCAGCCCGCACCACGCGGAGGCGAAGCGGCGCTCGGAGGACTGGGCCGAGCGGATGGGGCTCCTGGACGGCATCTGGGACCGGCCGATGCTGGAGGGCTTCGACCTGGCGCTGTGCGCGGCGGGGCTCGACCCGGACGCCACCCCGGAGGAGCTGGAGCTCAGCTCCGAGTGGCTGATCTGGGGCACGTACGGGGACGACCACTACCCGCTGGTCTTCGGCCGGTCGCGCGACCTGGCCGGCGCGAAGGAGCAGACCGAGCGGTTCATGGCCTGCATGCCGCTGGAGGACCCGGCGCTGGGGGCGGAACGCGCCGTGAACCCGATGGAGCGCTCGCTCGCCGACCTCTGGGCGCGGACGGCGGGCCCGATGCCGCCGGAGGCGCGCGGGCAGCTGCGGTACGCGCTCGACGCGATGCTGGAGAGCTGGCTGTGGGAGCTGCACAACCAGGCGCAGCACCGGGTGCCCGACCCGGTCGACTACATCGAGATGCGCCGCTCCACCTTCGGCTCGGAGCTGACCACCCTGCTGTGCCGGCTGCGGCACGCCGACGCGCTGCCGGCCGCGCTCCACCGCACGGGCACGGTGCGCGCCCTGGAGCGGTCGGTCATGGACTACGCGACGCTCCTCAACGACCTCTTCTCGTACCAGAAGGAGATCGAGGTCGAGGGCGAGGTGCATAACGGCGTGCTCGTGCTGCAGAAGTTCTTCGACTGCGACTATCCGACGGCGGTCGCGATGGTCGACGGCCTGATGCGGGGGCGGCTGCGCCAGTACGAGCACGTGAAGAAGCACGAAGTGCCGCTGCTGTACGAGGACTTCGGGCTGGACGAGGAGGGCAGGGCGGCCTTCGGGGCGTATCTGCGGGAACTGGAGGACTGGCTCGCCGGCATCCTCAACTGGCACCGGAACGTGCGGCGTTACCGGGCCGAGGACGTGCGCTCGGGGGCCGGGACCCCCCTGCTGCGGCACGGTCCGAAGGGGCTCGGCACCTCGGCGGCGCGGGTGGTGGAACTGCTCGGGTCCGCGCCGCGCTGACGCGCGCGGAAGCCCCCCGGAGGGCTCCGGGGGGCTTCCGGGCCTCAGGGACGGCGGCCGCGCAGTTCGTCGATCTCCCGGCGCTCGCGCTTGGTGGGGCGGCCGGCGCCCCGGTCGCGGACGGCGGCGACCGCGACGTGCTCGCGGGGCGGCGGGGGCGGGCTGTTGTCCACGTACGCCTCGGCGGCGACCGGCGGGCCGATCCGCTTGGTGTGCAGCACCTTGACCTCGACGATCCGCTCCCGGCCGCCGTGGAAGACCCGGACCTCGTCGCCGGGCTTCACCGGCTGGGCGGGCTTGACCCGCTCGCCGTTGACCTTGACGTGTCCGGCCCGGCAGGCCGCCGCTGCCTGGGAGCGGGTCTTGGTCAGGCGGACCGCCCAGATCCAGCTGTCGACGCGCGCGCTCATCGCGACCCCCCGCCCTCCCGTCAGCCCTGCTGGAACAGCTCGGCGGGCAGCGGCTTGAGCAGTGCGTACAGGTCGTCGGTGATCGGCCGGTCCCAACTGGCGATCGTCACGAGGACGTTGTCGCTGCGGTCGAACTGGACGCAGGAGATGCGGCTCTCGGAGAGCTTGAGGCGGCGGACGATGAGGAGGTTGTCGCCCTGCATCACGGGGACGTCCTCGGTGTCGAGCACCTCGACCGGCTCGTCGTTGTCCAGGGCGGCGAGGAGCTGCGCCACCTCGAAGGGGATCTGGCCGTCCGCGAGCTCGCGGGCCGGGGAGCCCTCCGGCAGGTTGCCGATGATCATCGCGGGGCCTCGGCCGCCGAACAGGTCGTACCGGAGGAACACCCCCTGGCAGGAGCCGTCGGGCGCGGGCAGCAGGCCGGCGCCGAGATTGCCGGGCCAGTCCCCCGGGTCCATGGCCAGGACGTCGAAGTCCGGGCCCGCGGGTGTGGCGGCGCTGCGGCGGCGGAGGAAGGACATACGGCCATGGTACGTGCCCCGGGGCGGGGTGCGACGCGCCGGGCGGCCCCGGACCGGCGGCCCTTTCCGGGCCGCGCGCGGGGAGCGCCCGAGGACGGGGCGACGGCCAGGACGCCGACCCGCTCCGGGGCCGCGCGGAGAGCCTCCGGCCGCCCCGGCGGTCACGCGAGGTGCCCGGGCAGTCGCTCCGGGTACGCCGTACGGGTGACCGGACCCGGGCCGGCGGGATCCGGAGCGCGCCGGCCGGAGCCGTGCGCACGTCTCAACCGGTCCGGCCGCCCGACCGCTCCGCGAGCCGGTTCAGGAGGTCCAACGCCTCCTCGGCGCGGGCGTGTTCGACGAAGAGGTGGTCGTGGTGGAAGCCGGCCACCACGTTGCAGCTCAGTCCGGCGTCGGCGAGTTCGCGCGCGACGGCGGCCGTGAGCCCGACGGCGTCGAGCGCGGAGTGCACCCGCAGGGTGATCCGGCCCGCCACGTAGTCGTACGGCAGGGAGGCCGCGTCCGCCTCCTCCTGCCGTACGACGAGGGTGAGCCCCTCGGCCTCGGTGACGGTGACCACCGGGGCGAGCCCGGTCGGGGCGGGGCCGTCCACCGTGGTGAAGACGTACCGGCCGGGGTCGAGCTCCGGTCGCAGGCCGGCGAGGAGCCGGGGCAGATCACGTTCCGCGCGCATGCGCGTCAGGATAGGCGGACGCGGTCACGGACGCGGCGGGGCGGCCCCCGCCGGTCCCGTGGCGAACGCCAGGGGCGGGGCGAACCGCCAGGGCGTCCGTGCCCTCCCCGGCCCACAGGCCGATGAAGAGCGCGGCGGTCGCTTCGAGGAGGCCGGCGCGGTGCAGCCCGTGTCGCGCACCGGCCCGCCCGCCAGGCACACCAGCGGTTCGCCCTCTCCCCGTGCCCGGTAGGCGAGTTCGGTTCCGTCGTACGTCGTGAAGGTCGGCATGGGCCGATCCTCACCGGCCCCGATGGTCTCGGCGACGAATTTCGCCGAGGCTGCGGGACCGGGCGCGATACGGTGGACGGGCCGTCCCCGGCCCCCTCCCTCACCCCTAAGGAACCGTTTCACCGTGCCCGACACCCGGGAATCCGCCCTGCGCGGCGACTGCGCCAACTGTTTCGGACTGTGCTGTGTGGCGCTGCCCTTCGCCCGGTCGGCGGACTTCGCCGTGGACAAGGCCTCCGGCGAGCCCTGCCGGAACCTGCGGGAGGACTTCCGCTGCGGCATCCACACCCGGCTGCGGCCGAGCGGTTTCCAGGGCTGCACGGTGTACGACTGCTTCGGCGCCGGCCAGCGGGTGTCGCAGGTGACCTTCGGCGGCGTGTCGTGGCGGGAGGCCCCGGAGACCGCCCGGCGGATGTACGGGGTGTTCCCGGTGGTGCGCGGGCTCCACGAGCTGCTGCGGTACCTCACCGAGGCCCTGGCGCTGCCCGCCGCCCGTCCCGTGCACGCCGAGGTGCGGGCGGCGCTCGCCCGGGTCGAGGCGCTGGCGGCGGGCACGCCGGACGCGCTGGAGGGGCTGGACGTGAACGCCGTGCGGGCCGAGGTGAACCCGCTGCTGCTGCGGACGAGCGAGCTGGTCCGTGCCACGGCCGGCGGCCGGCCGAAGAGCCGGCGCGGGGCGGACCTGATCGGCAAGCGGCTGCGCGGGGCGAAGCTGCGGGGCGCGGACCTGCGCGGGGCGCTGCTCATCGCCGCCGACCTGACGGGGGCGGACCTGGCGCTCGCCGATCTGATCGGCGCCGATCTGCGGGACGCCGACCTGTCGGGCGCGGACCTGACGGGCGCGCTCTTCCTCACGCAGCCCCAGGTGAACGCGGCCCGGGGGAACGCCGCGACCCGTCTCCCGGAGGGCTTCGAGCGGCCCGCGCACTGGGCGGCCTGAGGCGCGGTGCTCCGATCAGACCTCGTACGTGTACGGGGTCGTGGTCGTCAGTTCGAGGAAGCCGAGGCGGCGGAGGATCGGGCGGCTCGTGGGCGCCGCGTCGACCTGGACGTAGCGGTGGCCCCGGTCGGCGGCGATGCGGGCGCGGTGGGAGACGAGGGCGCGGTAGAGGCCGCGGCCGCGCCAGCTCTCGACGGTGCCGCCGCCCCAGAGGCCGGCGAAGTCGGTGCCGGGGTGGAGTTCGAGGCGGGCCGCGCTGACGGGTTCGCCGTGGGCGAGGGCGATCACGGCGGCGACGCCGTCGGGGTCGGCCGAGAGCCGGTCGAGGAGTTGGCGGCCGATGGCGGCGCTGTCGGTGCCGAAGGCGCGTGCGTGGACCTCGACCACCTGGCGTACGCCCGCCCCGTCGGTGACGGCGCGGAGTTCGACGCCCTCGGGGAGCGGGACGTCCCGGGGCAGGGCGGCGGCCTCGGCGGCCATCAGGGTCTCGGGCTCCCCGGGGACGAAGCCCGCCGCGCGGAGCCGGTCGCCGAGGTCGGCGGGGGTGTCGTGCCCGTACAGCTTCCATTCGAAGGACAGGCCCGCGGCCCGGTAGTGGTCGATCTGTGCGGCGACGGCGGCGTCGACGCCGGCCTCGGGGCCGTCGAGTCCCGACCAGAGGACGCCGTTCCACGCGTGCGCGGGGCCGGTGGCGCGGACGACGCCCCCGACGTGCTCGACGCGGCAGCCGGGGCCGTCGGGGCGGGCCTCGCGGCGCACCTGGCGGTCGTACAGGGCGAGCAGGTCACGGGGGTCGCGCGGTGCGCGCGGGTGCGGGGGTTCCATGGCGGTCACTCCAGCACCCGGGCCGGGGACCGGCAACGGGTTTGGGCGGGCGGGAACGGGGCGGCCCCGTCGGTCTTCCGGAGCGCGGTGCTCCCGCGGACGGCCGGGCGTCCCGCTCCCCCCTTCCTGGTGCCTCCTCGCGTCCGACCCCTTGCCAAGCCCCCCGCACCTCCGGTTTTACTGGCCCGAGCGGATCTACCGAATGATCGGTAGGTTGATCCGAGGGTGTGGCGCGGAGCGTGGAGGAGCGACGCATGACGGAAGAACTGCTGGACGGCGGCGAGCGGCTCGGGCGGGAGGAGCTGGCGGCGCTCCAGTTGGAGCGGCTGCGCGCGACCCTGCGGCACGCGTACGAGAACGTGGACTTCTACCGGCGCTCCTTCGACGCGGCCGGGGTCGCCCCGGACGACTGCCGTACGCTCGCGGATCTGGCCCGCTTCCCCTTCACCGCCAAGTCGGACCTGCGCGACCACTACCCCTTCGGGATGTTCGCCGTCGACCCGTCGCGGATCCGGCGGATCCACGCCTCCAGCGGCACCACCGGCCGGCCCACCGTCGTCGGCTACACCGAGGGCGACCTGGACGTCTGGGCGGACGTGGTGGCCCGCTCCCTGCGCGCCGCCGGTGTGCGCCCCGGGCACAAGGTCCACGTGGCGTACGGGTACGGCCTGTTCACCGGCGGGCTCGGCGCCCACTACGGGGCGGAGCGGCTCGGCTGCACGGTGATCCCCGCCTCGGGCGGCATGACGGCCCGGCAGGTGCGGCTGATCCAGGACTTCCGGCCCGAGGTGATCATGGTCACCCCCTCGTACATGCTGACCCTGCTCGACGAGTTCGAGCGGCAGGGCGTGGATCCGCGGTCGACCTCCCTGGAGGTGGGCGTCTTCGGGGCCGAGCCGTGGACGGAGGGGATGCGCAAGGAGATCGAGGAGCGGTTCGCGATCGACGCGGTCGACATATACGGTCTGTCGGAGGTCATGGGTCCGGGGGTGGCGCAGGAGTGCGTGGAGACCAAGGACGGCCTGCACGTCTGGGAGGACCACTTCTATCCGGAGGTCGTGGACCCGTTCACGGGCGAGGTGCTGCCGGACGGGGAGGAGGGGGAGCTGGTCTTCACCTCGCTCACCAAGGAGGCCATGCCGGTGGTCCGCTACCGGACCCGGGACCTGACCCGGCTGCTGCCGGGGACGGCGCGGGTCTTCCGGCGGATGGAGAAGGTCACCGGGCGCAGTGACGACATGATCATCCTGCGCGGGGTGAACCTCTTCCCCACCCAGATCGAGGAGATCGTGCTGCGCACCCCGGCCGTGGCCCCGCACTTCCAGCTGCGTCTGACCCGGGAGGGCAGGCTGGACGCCCTGACCGTACGGGCCGAGGCCCGGGCGGACGCGACGGCCGGGCAGCGGACGGAGGCGGCCCGGGCGATCGCGGCGGCGGTCAAGGACGGCATCGGGGTCTCGGTCGGGGTCGAGGTGGTCGACCCCGAGACCCTGGAGCGCTCGGTGGGGAAGATCCGGCGGATCGTGGACCTGCGGGAGTCCGCGTAGGGCCCGCCCGGTCGGACGGGCCTGCGACGGCCGGTGCCGTCAGCCCAGGAAGGCGAGCAGCCGCTCGTCGAGCCGTTCCGGTTCGGTGAGCGGCAGGGAGTGGTGGGTGGCGCCCGGGAGCAGGACCACCTCGGCCTCCGGAAGTGTGCGCCGGACCCGCTCCGCGACCTCGGCGGCGCGGTGGGTGCGGCTGCGCTCCGCGAGCAGGACCAGGAGCGGTGCGCGCAGGTCGGCGACCCGGGGCCGGCCGCCGGCGACGAGTTTGCGTCCGGGGGCGGTGGCGGCGAGGGCGTAGAGGCGCTGCCAGGCCTCGTCCGGGTGCGCGCCCGCCGTCTCCCGGGCGAGGAAGGCGCGGGCGCGGGCCTCGCTCGGGCGGATCAGGAGGGGCAGCGCGCGCAGCAGGTAGCCGGGGCGGAACCCGGCGAAGACCCGGGTGGGGTCGACGAGGGCAAGGCGGTCGACCCGCTCCGGCGCGTGCAGGGCGTACCGGGTGGCCAGCCAGGCGCCGTACGAATGTCCGCACAGGTGCGTACGGGTGAGGCCGAGGCCGTCCAGGAGCGCGTCCAGCCAGGCCGTCAGGTCGCCGGCGTTCCTCAGGGGCCTGCCCCGGCGTTCGGTGCGGCCGGCGTCGCCGAGGAGGTCGACCGCGTGGACCCGGTACCGCGCGCCGAGGGCCGGCGCGTTGGCGAACCAGACCAGTCCGGTGGCGGAGCCGCCGGGCAGCAGCACCAGCGGGGGGCCGTCCGCCGGGCCGTGGACGTGGACGCGGGTCGGTCCGTACGGGGTGTCGACGTCCCGTTCCTCGGTGGACTCGGGCCAGCGGGCGCGGAGTTCGTCGTAGGCGAGGTCGAAGGCGCGTTCACGGGCGGACGGGGACATGCACATTCCTCTCGCTGAGCGATAATCTCGTTCAGCGAGAGAGTACGCAGGGGTTCACGCACACGAGGACGTGGGGGTACGGGTGGAGGACCGAAGTCCGGCGATGCGGCTGGTGCACCTGCTGCGGGCGGTCACCATCGAATTCGACCTGCTCGGCGCCGGGTTCGCCGCGCGCGAGGGGCTGCACCCCACCGACGTACGGGCGCTGATCCATCTGCTGGACGCGGCACGGGACGGCACCCGGGCCACGCCCGGATGGCTCGGCGAGCGGCTGCGGCTGAACTCCGCGGGGACCACCGCCCTGGTGGACCGGCTCGAACGGCTCGGGCTCGTCCGGCGGGAGCGGGACGCCGAGGACCGGCGGCGCGTCCTCCTCCGGGTGGAGGAGAAGGCCGTGGAGCTGGGACGGGCCTTCTTCGGGCCGGTCATCGGCGGGGTGGTGGCGGTCGCGGAGGGGTTCGGGCCGGACGAGCTGGAGACCGTACGCCGCTTCCTGGCCTCGGTCCTGGAGTCGACCGGGAGGACGCGCCCGGAGTGAGGAACCACCGGGCTCCCGGCGCGGAACACCCGCGTGGTTCCGGGACCGCGGCACCATGGGACCGCGTGCCGAACCGCACCGCCGGAGGGCGGCGCCCCGAGCGGAAGGACCGGAGGACCATGGGAAACGACGCCGAGCAGGTCCGCGCGCTCGTCGAACGGTGGGCCCGGGCGGTGCACCTGGGGCATCTCCACGCGGTGGTGGAGGACCACGCCGAGGACATCGTGATGTTCGACGTTCCGCCTCCCTGCGAGGGCGTGCGGGGCATCGACGCCTACCGGGAGGTCTGGCCGGCGTTCTTCGAGTGGCAGGCCGGCGGAGCCGTCTTCGACGTCGAGGAGCTGGAGGTCACCGCGGGCGGGGACGTCGCCTTCGCCCACGCGCTCGTGCGGTGCGGCACCGAGGAGGAGCTCGCGGCCCGCCCCGGTTTCCGGCTGCGGCTCACCCTCGGCCTGCGCAAGGAGGCGGGCCGCTGGGTGGTCGCGCACGAGCACCACTCCTTCCCCGACCTGGGCCCCTGACGGGCCGCGTCGGTCGCGGTGGACGCGCCGGAGACCCGAACGGGGCAACGTTCGCCGATCCGTTCGGGCCCGTGCCGCTCACCGTGCTCCGACGCCTCCCGGAGGGCCGTCCCAGGCCTTCGCGAACCGGTCCCTCAGTTCGCGCTTGAGGATCTTGCCGCTCGCGTTGCGGGGCAGTTCGGGGAGGAAGTGGACGCGCTTGGGGGCCTTGAAGCGGGGGAGCTTCTCGCGGGCGTGGGCGAGGAGTTCGGTCTCGGTGACCTCGCCGCGCGGGACGACCACGGCGGTGACCGCCTCGACCCAGCGCTCGTCGGGGAGGCCGATCACGGCCGCCTCGGCGACCCCCGGGTGGGTGTAGAGGGCGTCCTCGACCTGGCGGGAGGCGACCAGGACGCCACCGGAGTTGATGACGTCCTTCACCCGGTCGACGATCGTGTAGTAGCCCTCGGCGTCGCGGACCGCGAGGTCGCCCGAGTGGAACCAGCCCTTCCGGAAGGCCGCCCTGGTCTCCTCGGGCTTGTTCCAGTACCCCTTGCACAGCTGGGGCGAGCGGTAGACGATCTCGCCGGGGGTGCCGTCGGGGACGTCGTCGCCGTTCTCGTCCACGACCCGGGCCTCGACGTGGCGGACCGGGCGGCCGCACGAGTCCATCCGGCCCTCGTGCTCGTCGGGGCCGAGGACGGTGGCGAGCGGGCCGATCTCGGACTGGCCGAAGCAGTTGTAGAAGCGCAGCTCCGGCAGCCGGGCGCGCAGGCGCTCCAGGACGGGCACGGGCATGATCGAGGCCCCGTAGTAGGCCTTGCGGAGCGCGGAGAGGTCGCGGGTGGCGAACTCCGGATGGCCGGCCAGTGCGATCCAGACCGTCGGCGGGGCGAACAGGCTGTCGGCGCGGCCCGCCTCGACCAGGTCGAACAGGACGGCCGGGTCGGGTCCGTCGACGAGGGTGTTCTCGGCGCCGACGGCGAGGTAGGGCAGCAGGAAGACGTGCATCTGGGCCGAGTGGTAGAGCGGCAGGGCGTGCACGGGCCGGTCGTCCTCGTGCAGGTCGAGGGCCTCGACGGCGCTCGCGTACGCGTGGGCCAGGGCGAGGTGGGTCATCATCGCGCCCTTGGGCAGGGCGGTGGTGCCCGAGGTGTAGAGCAGCTGGGCGAGGTCGCGGGCGTCGCGGTCGGTCTCGTACGTCTCCGGTTCGGCGAGCGCGTCGAGCAGGGAACCGGGCGCGTCGCGCAGCGGCTTGACGGGGAAACCGGCCGGGATCCGGTCCGCGAGGGCGGGGTCGGCGAGGACGAGCGAGCTGTCCGACTGCTCCAGGACGTACGCGAGGTCGTCGCCGGTCAGGTGGTGGTTGACCGGCACGTGGATCAGGCCGGCCCGGGCGCACGCCAGGAACGCGATGAGGTACGCGTCCGAGTTGTGGCCGTAGGCGGCGACCCGGGCGTACTCCGGAAGGCCGATGCCGTGGTGGGCCTCCCGCAGGACGGCGGCGGCGGTGGAGACGGCGGCGTCCAGCTCCGCGTACGTCCAGCTCCGGTCGGCGTACCGCAGGGCGGTCCGGTCGGGGACGCGCCGGGCGCTCGCGCGCAGGACGCCGTCGACGGTGCGGCTGAGGAGTCGGCTCATGGCGCGATCCTCCGCGCGCGCCTCACGTGAGGTCAAGTACTGTGCGGCGCGGCGGCCATGCCCGGGTCCGGACACCGTCCGGGAGGTCGGCAGGGCGTCGCCCGGCCGGTGCGTGGTCCGGTCCGCGGTGCTCCACCGTCACCGGGGCGAGGGTGGCCGGACGGCGTGTTTGAGGAGTCCCGTCCACAGGCGTGCCCGGCCGGTGCGGTCGAGGGCTTCGTGGGCGGCGAGCAGGCCGCCGGTGACCGCGCCGAGGAAGCCGCCGGCGAGGCAGTCCTGGCCCGAGAGGTACAGGCCGTGGATCTCGGTGCGCGGCCGCAGCCAGTCCGCGAGGCCGGGCCGGTGGCCGTCGCCGAAGGCGGCGACGTCCTTGGCGAGGCCGTAGAGGCTGCCGCCGGGCCAGCGGGTGAAGTGCTCGGCGGTGAGGGGGGTGCCGAGCTCGTGGTAGGCCACCCGGCCCCTGGTGCGCGGCAGTCGGCGGTGGAGCTGTTCGAGGAGTTCCGCCGTGAGGTCGGCCTTCAGCGCGAGGTAGGCCGGATCCCGGTCGCGCGGGCCGGAACCGCGGAAGGGGGCGAACAGCTCCGGGTGCACGTAGGTGAGGATCTCACCGGTCGACCGGCCGGGGTGCCGCGTGGCCCAGGTCGGATCCTTGGCGCAGGAGAAGGAGAAGAAGTGGCCGCTGGTGCGTCCGCCGACGCCGTCGAAGAAGGTGTCGCAGTCGCCGTCGGTGGCCATCAGGTTGTGCCGGGGCAGGCCCAGTTCCTCCGGGTCGCCGTCGAGGCCGACGAAGAGCACCACGAAGGGGGACCCGCGCCGCATGCCCTCCAGCCGGTCCGCACCGGCGGCGGACGGGTCGGGCAGCAGGGTGCGGTAGGTGTGGTGGGCCCCTGCCGCGCTGACCACCACGGGGGCGTGGACACGGGTGCCGTCCGCCAGGACGACGCCCGTCGCCCGTGTCCCGTCCAGTGTGATCCGGGCGACCGGCGCGCGCACGAAGACCTCGCCGCCCGCGGCACGGATCGGGTCGAGCATCGCGCGGGCGATGGCGGCGCTGCCGCCCACCGGGTACCAGGCGCCGGTCCGGAAGTGTTCGAACAGCACCGCGAGCAGGAAGAACGGCAGCCGGGCGGTGGAGTCGGCCAGGAGCAGTGCGCTCCGCGTGAGCAACGCCTGCCGCAACCGCTCGTCACGGACCAGCTCCGCCACCACCTCCCGGGCCGGCCGCAGGGCTCGGGGCGGGACGGCCGCCGCCCGCAGCAGACGGGCCGACCGCCGCACCACCGGACCCGAAAGGCGTCCCAGGGCCAGCGCGGGCAGCACCGCGCGGCACCGTCCGATCAACCGGAACAGCGCCTCGATCCCCGCCCGCTCGGCCGGAAAGCGCTCGATCAGGGAGGTCCGGTAGGCGGAGAAGCCGACGGGCGCCCAGTGCACCTCCTCCGCCAGCCGGTACTCGTCGTAGGGGTCCCCCACCGGGGTCCAGCGCAGGGCACCGCCGGTCAGGTAGTCCGACACCACCCTGACCGGTTCGCGCCGTCCGAGCTGGCCGACGTAGTGGATGCCGACGTCCCACTCCCAGCCGCGCCGCCGATAGGCGTGGGTGTAACCGCCCGCGGTGTAGTGCTGCTCGAACACCGCCACCCGTCGCCCCTGCCGGGCCAGACAGACCGCCGTCGTCAGCCCGCCCGCCCCGGACCCGATCACCACCGCGTCGTACGCGCTCGCCACCGGGCCCGCCGCCAGCGGACGCCCCACCAGAACGCCCCGGCTCACCTCCGCCTCCCGCTCCGGAGGTCCCTTGCTTCGAGCGGGGTGTCCGGGCCCGTGAGGGCCGGGACGGGGCTGGTGCACATGGACGCGACTCCGGAAGGACGGGATGAGGCCGACAAGCGGTGAACGGATCACCGGTGCCGGGGGATACGGCCGTTCGCCCACCGTCATCCGGATCGGTCCGGCACTTCCCCTCCGAGGCTGACGCGGAGACGGCCGCGGGGCTTGCGCCGAGCCCGCGGCCGGTCCGGTACGCCTTTCCGGCCTCGGCTCGCTGCTGTCGGGCGAGAGGAGAGGGGCCGTCAGGGGCTGAACGACAGGAACACGAAGGCGGCGAAGATCGAGAGGTGGACGCCGCCCTGGAGGAGCGTGGCCCGTCCGGGCACCACGGTCAGGGCGCTCACCACGCCGGTGAGGGCGAGCAGGACCAGGTGGAGGGGGCCCAGGCCGAGCACCAGGGGCCCGGACAGCCAGATCGAGGCGAGCGCGATCGCCGGGATGGTCAGGCCGATGCTGGCGATCGCGGAGCCGTAGGCGAGGTTGAGGCTGGTCTGCATCCTGTCCCGGCGGGCCGCGCGGACGGCGGCGAGGGTCTCGGGGAGCAGGACCATCAGGGCGATGACGACGCCGACGACCGCTTTGGGCAGGCCGGCCGACTCGACGCCGTCCTCGATGGTGGGCGAGATCAGCTTGGCGTTGCCGACGACGGCGACGAGGGCGAGGAGGAGCAGGCCGAGGCTGGTCCAGGCCTCGCGGTCGCCCGGCGGGGGGGCGTGCTCGTCCTCGGACTCGTGGCCGGGGCGCGGCACGGGGAGGAAGTAGTCGCGGTGCCGGACCGTCTGGACGCCGACGAACACGGCGTACAGGAAGAGGGAGGCGACGGCGGCGAAGACGAGCTGGACGCCGGAGAACTCGGGGCCGGAGTGGCTCGTGGTGAAGGTCGGCAGGACCAGCGTCATCGTGGCGAGGGTGCAGACGATGGCGAGCGCGCCGCCGGAGCCCTCGGCGTTGAAGACGGCGACGCGGTTGCGGAGCGCGCCGACGAGCAGGGAGAGGCCGACGATGCCGTTGCAGGTGATCATGACGGCGGCGAAGACGGTGTCGCGGGCGTAGGTCGAGGTCTTCTCGCCGCCTCCCGCCATCAGGGTGACGATGAGTCCGACTTCGATGACGGTGACGGCCACGGCGAGGACGAGCGAGCCGAAGGGTTCGCCGACGCGGTGGGCGATCACCTCGGCGTGGTGGACCGCCGCGAGGACCGCCGCGAGGAGGCAGAGCGCGATGAGCCCCACGACGAAGCCGGGGAGGTCGCGCCCCCAGGCCGCACCCAGGGCGAGCGCCGCCACCACCGGTCCCCAGGTGGTCCACTGACGTGTCATTGCCACCGTGCTCGAACTCATGATCCGCATCCTGCCACAAAGGGGGCTTTCGCCCGATTTCGGTTATTCCAGGGGTTCGGTGAGGCCGCGCTCGTACGCGGCGAGGGTCTCGACGAACATCCGTCGCTCCCGCGCGTCGAGCGGGGCCAGGGCCGCACGCCAGGCGTCGGCACTGCGCCCGAGCCAGCCGTCGATGGCGGGCCGGTACCGCTCGGAGATCGACACGATCTTGCGCCTGCGGTCGACGGGGTCCTCGGCCCGCTCCAGGACGCCCTTCTTCGCCAGGTCCCCCACCATCAGGCTGGCGGTGGTGGGGGCGACCTCCAGATGGGCGGCGAGCTCGTTGACGCTCAGCGGCCCGTCGAAGAGGAGGTGCGCGAGGAGGGAGAGGTGGCGGGGGGCGAGGGTGAGCGACTGCAGGTCCTCGGGGATCCTGACGCGCTTGACCCGTGTGACCGTCCGAGGCATCAGCAGCAGCAGCGTGCGCACGGCCTCGTCCAGTTCCGGTCCGGGGTCCTCGTCCTCCTCATGGGTGTTCTGCATCGCGCGCTTCCCCTTTCGTTTCTGTTTCAAACTCTTCATTTTGCTTTGAAAGCAAAGAGATCTTTACGGCCGATGTTACCGGAAGGGCCGTTCGATCCGGGAAGATCCGTTTGGCGGCGGGCGCCGGTGGGATGACAGTGGGCATGACGGAGGATGCGACGAGACAAGGACGTTCGACCCGGCGCGCGTTCGGCGGCGGGCTGCTGGCCCTCGGAGGAGCGGTGGTGATCGGTGCGGCGCCGGGCGCCGGTCTCGCGGCGGGAGCCGAAAGCGGGTCAGGAGGCGGCCCGGGGACCGGGATCCCCGCGCGGCGGACCACCACCCTGCGGCGCGGGCCGGCCGCGCGGGCCGGGCTGCTCGCCCCGCACCTGGACGGACTGGTGGCGGAGGCCGAGGCGTTCCTCGCGCCCTCCCCCGCACACCCCTGGTACGCGGGCGCCGTGCTCCTCGCCGGGCGCGGCGGGACCGTGGCCCTGCACCGGGCGATCGGCTCGGCCGTGCGCTACTCCGCGTACGACGAGAAGACCGGCACCGGCGTCGAACTGCCGCCGGAGCGGCAGCGGCCGACGACCGTGGACACCGTCTTCGACCTGGCCTCGGTCTCCAAGCTGTTCACCTCGATCCTGGCCGTGCAGCAGATCGAGCGCGGGGCGCTCGACCTGGAGGCGAGGGTCACGGCGTACCTGCCGGAGTTCGGCGGCGGCGGGAAACGGGACGTGACGGTGCGCCACCTGCTCACCCACACCTCCGGCTTCCGGTCCTGGATCCCGCTCTACCGGGAGCCGACGCGGGAGGGGAAGCTGCGGCTGCTCTGGGAGGAGAAGCCCGCGAACCCGCCGGGGTCCGCGTACCTCTACTCCGATCTCAACCTGATCACGCTCCAGTTGGTCCTGGAGGAGATCACCGGTCGCACTCTGGACGTCCTGCTCCACGACGAGATCACCGCTCCGCTCGGGATGCACCGCACGCGCTTCAACCCCCCGCCGTCCTGGCGGCCCGACATCGCCGCCACCGAGGACGCCCGGCCGCCCTGGTCGGGTCTGGACCGGGGGATGGTGTGGGGCGAGGTCCACGACGAGAACGCGTACGCGCTCGGCGGGGTCGCCGGGCACGCCGGGATCTTCTCGCGCGCCTGGGACCTGGCGATCCTCGCCCGCGCCCTGCTCAACGGCGGGGCGTACGGCCGGGCCCGCATCCTCTCCCCCGCGTCGGTGGAGCTGATGTTCACCGACTTCAACACCGCCTTCCCCGGCGACGCGCACGGGCTCGGCTTCGAGCTGCACCAGCACTGGTACATGGGCGCGATGGCCACGCCCCGCACGGCCGGGCACACCGGCTTCACCGGCACCAGCCTCGTCCTGGACCCGACGACCGACTCGTTCCTGATCGTCCTCGGCAACTCCGTGCACCCGGTGCGCTCCTGGCGCTCCGGCTCCGCGCCCCGCGTCGCCACCGCGAACCGGCTGGCCAGGGCCGTTCCCGTACGGCCCGCCCGGGGGCGGACGGCCTGGTTCTCCGGGATGGCGAGCGGCACCACCGCCACCCTCGCCCTGCCCCCGGTGCCCGGGGCCGCGCGCCTGGAGTGCGCGCTGTGGTGGGACACCGAACCGGACGCGGACGCCGTCTTCCTGGAGGTCTCCCGCGACGGCGGGGAGCTCTGGGAGCCGCTGCCGTTCACCACCGCGCGCCCGGGAGGGGAACCGCTGCCGCACCCGGCGGGGGCGGTGGGCGGCTGGTCCGGACGCGTCTGGCACCGGCTCGCGGCCGAGGTCCCGGCGGCGGCCCGGGGCGCCGTCCCCGTACGGCTGCGGTGGCGGTACGCGACGGACGCGCGGTACGTCGGGCGCGGGGTGTACGTGGACGGGCTGCGGGTCCTCGACGCCGCCGGCCGGCCGCTGTTCGACGAGGCCCGGCCGGCGGACGGCGCGCGGGTCGAGGCGGTGGGGTGGACGGCGTCCGGGGACTGAGCCGGCGGTCCGGCCCGGATGCGGGGGTGACCGGTCGGCCGCCGCCGTACGCGGGGGCGGTCCCCGATCGGCCGCCCCGCACGGGAGGCGGTCCTCAGTCGGCCGCCGCCGTGCGCAGTTCCGTCAGGAACGGGCTGATCAGGGGGTGCTCCTCGGCTCCGCGCCGTACCGCCGCGAAGACCCGGCGGGTGGGAGCGACCCCGTCCACGGGCCGGATCTCGACGTCCGTGAGGTCCATCCCGCGCAGCGCCGAGCGGGGCACGAGGGCCACCCCGGCGGCGGCGGAGGCGAGGGCGACGACGGCGCGGAAGTCGTCGGAGACGTGCGCGAAGCGGGGGGCGAATCCGGCGTACTCGCAGGCCAGGACGGTGACGTCGTGGCAGGGGTTGCCGGTGGACTGCCCGATCCAGTCGTCCTTGGCGAGGGCGGCGAGCGCGACCCGCCCGCCGGCCGTCAGGGGGTGGGCGGGCGGCAGGACCGCGTCGAAGGGCTCGGCGTAGAGCGGCACGCGGGTGAGGCGGTCGTCGTCCTCGCCGGGGGCGCCCCGGTACTCGACGGCGACGGCCACGTCCACCTGCCGGTCCAGGACCATGAGCAGGCTCTCGTCGCCCTCGGCGTCCCGCACCCGGACCCGGATGCCGGGCGCGGTGCGGGCGAGCGCCGTGAGGGCGGGGGCCACGACGAGGCCGATGCCGGTGGCGAAGGCGGCGACCGTGACGGTGCCGGCCTGGCCGGAGCCGTAGGCGGCGAGTTCGGCCTCGGCGCGCTCCAGCTGGGCCAGGACGGCGTTGGCGTGGCTCAGCAGGATCTCGCCGGCCGGGGTGAGGCGCGCGCCCCGGGCGCTCCGCTCGACCAGGCGGTGGCCGGTCTCCTGCTCCAGGGCGGCGAGCTGCTGGGAGACGGCGGAGGGGGTGAGGTAGAGCGCGGCGGCCGCCGCCGTGACCGTGCGGTGGTCGGCCACCGCACGGAGGATGTGCAACCGCCGCGCTTCGATCATGCCCCCAGTCTCGCAGGCCGGAGGGGCTGCTCCGGCCCGCGGACCGAGGGTCCGCCCGACCCGGGGGCCGGGGTCCGCCCGGCCTGCGGGCCGGGGTCCGGGGTACGGGTCCCGCGTCAGCCCGCCAGGGCGGCGCGGGCCGCGACGAACGCGTCCACGGCCCGGTTCACGTCCTCCGTGGAGTGGGCGGCCGAGAGCTGGACCCGGATGCGGGCCTGGCCCTGCGGCACGACCGGGTACGAGAAGCCGATCACGTACACGCCGCGCTCCAGAAGGAGCTCGGCCATCCGCCCGGCGACGGCGGCGTCCCCGATCATGACGGGGGCGATGGCGTGGTCGCCGGGGAGGACGTCGAAGCCCTCCTCGGTCATGCGGGAGCGGAAGAGCGCCGTGTTGGCCCTGAGCCGGTCGCGCAGGTCGCCGGCGGACTCCAGGAGGTCGAGGACCTTGAGGGAGGCGGCGGCGATGACCGGGGCGAGGGTGTTGGAGAAGAGGTACGGGCGGGAGCGCTGGCGCAGCAGGGCGACGATCTCGGCGCGGGCGGCGACGTAGCCGCCGGAGGCGCCGCCGAGGGCCTTGCCCAGGGTGCCGGTGATGATGTCGACGCGGTCCATGACGCCGTGCAGCTCGGGGGTGCCGCGCCCGCCGGGGCCGACGAAGCCGACGGCGTGCGAGTCGTCCACCATGACCATGGCGTCGTAGCGCTCGGCCAGGTCGCAGATCTCGTCCAGCGGGGCGACGTAGCCGTCCATCGAGAAGACGCCGTCGGTGACGATCAGCTTGCGCCGGGCGCCGCCCTCGACGGCCTCCTTGAGCTGCCGCTCCAGGTCGGCCATGTCGCGGTTGGCGTAGCGGAAGCGGCGGGCCTTGGAGAGGCGGATGCCGTCGATGATCGAGGCGTGGTTGAGGGCGTCGGAGATGACGGCGTCCTCGGCGCCGAGGAGGGTCTCGAAGACGCCGCCGTTGGCGTCGAAGCAGGAGGAGTAGAGGATCGTGTCCTCCTGGCCGAGGAAGGAGGACAGGCGCGCCTCCAGCTCCTTGTGCACCTCCTGCGTGCCGCAGATGAAGCGGACGGACGCCATGCCGTAGCCCCAGCGGTCCAGGGCTTCGTGGGCGGCGGCGACCACCCCGGGGTGGTCGGCCAGGCCCAGGTAGTTGTTGGCGCAGAAGTTGAGCACCTCGCCGGGGCGGCCGCCGGCGGTCACCTCGACGGTGGCCGACTGGGGGGTGCCGATGACGCGCTCGGGCTTGTGGAGTCCGGCCTGCTCGATCTCTTCGAGGGTGGCTCGGATGTCGTCGCGTACGGAATCGAACATGGGTCAGGCTCCCGCAGTCCAGTCGAGGATGATCTTGCCGCTCTTGCCGGAGGCCGCGTCGTCGAAGGCGGCCTCGAAGTCGGTGTACGCGTAGCGCCCGGTGATCACGGGGGCGAGGTCGAGACCGCCCTCCAGGAGCACCGACATGGCGTACCAGGTCTCGAACATCTCGCGGCCGTAGATGCCCTTGACCGTGATCATGGAGGTGACGATCTTCGCCCAGTCGACGGCGAAGTCCTCGCTGGGCAGGCCCAGCATGGCGATCTTGCCGCCGTGGGTCATGTTGGCGACCATGTCGCGCATCGCGTGCGGGTTGCCGGACATCTCCAGGCCGACGTCGAAGCCCTCCTTGAGCCCGAGGGTGCGCTGGCCGTCCGCGATGGTGTGCTCTGCGACGTTCAGGGCGAGGGTGACGCCCGTCTTGCGGGCGAGTTCGAGGCGCTCCTCGCTGACGTCGGTGATGACGACGTTGCGGGCGCCGGCGTGCTTGGCGACGGCGGCGGCCATGATGCCGATCGGGCCCGCGCCGGTGACCAGGACGTCCTCGCCGACGAGCGGGAAGGAGAGCGCGGTGTGGACGGCGTTGCCGAAGGGGTCGAAGATCGCGGCGACGTCGAGGTCGACGGGGACGCGGTGCACCCACACGTTGGAGGCGGGCAGCACGACGTACTCCGCGAAGGCGCCGTCGCGGCCGACGCCGAGGCCGACGGTGGCGCGACAGAGGTGGCGGCGGCCGGCCAGGCAGTTGCGGCACTTGCCGCAGACGAGGTGGCCCTCGCCGCTGACCAGGTCTCCGACGGCGATGTCGGTGACGTCGCGGCCGGTGTGGACGACCTCGCCGACGAACTCGTGGCCGATCGTCAGCGGGGTGTCGATCGTCTTCTGCGCCCAGCCGTCCCAGGAGCGGATGTGCAGGTCGGTGCCGCAGATGCCGGTCCGCTTGACCTTGATGAGGACGTCCCCGGGGCCGGTCTCCGGCTCGGGCACGTCCGTGAGCCAGAGTCCCGGCTCCGCCTTCAGCTTGACCAGTGCCTTCAATGCAACGGCTCCCGACGTGCGTGTCCTGTGATGTGGGGGTGAGGGCAGGGCTGTACGCCCAAGATCCCTGGAAGAGAATCTTCCGTACGCGCGGCTCCGGGTCCATCGAGGATTTCTTAAGCGCGCTCGCAGATCAGCTTCACACCCCGGGCGGGGCGGCCCGGCGTCAACACGCGGGCACGACGCCCACCCCCGGGGGCGTCACCGGCCCAGGACGCTCATCGCCGCGTTGTGGCCGGGGATGCCGCTCACTCCCCCGCCCCGGACCGCGCCCGCGCCGCAGAGGAGCACGTTGGGGTGGCGGGTCTCCACGCCCCAGCGGCCGCCGCCCGCCCCGTCGGGGGACTCGTCCGCGTACGGGAAGGAGAGGTCGCGGTGGAAGATGTGGCCGCCGGGCAGCCGCAGGTCGCGTTCGAGGTCGAGCGGGGTCTTCGCCTCGACGCACGGCCGGCCGTCGGCGTCGAGGGCGAGGCAGTCGGCGATCGGCTCGTCCAGGTGGGCGTCGAGCTGGGCGAGGGTGGCGGCGAGCAGTGCGGTGCGGGCGCCGTCGTTGTCGGCCGCGAACAGCCGGGCGGGGGTGTGCAGTCCGAAGAGGGTGAGGGTCTGGTGTCCCCGGGCGGCGAGGTCCGGGCCGAGGATCGTCGGGTCGGTCAGGGAGTGGCAGTAGATCTCGGAGGGCGGGGCGGTGGGCAGGCGCCCGGCGGCGGCCTCGGCGTGGGCGGCGGCGAGCTGCCCGTACCCCTCGGCGATGTGGAAGGTGCCGGCGAAGGCCTCGCGGGGGTCGACGGAGCGGTCCCGGAGCTTCGGCAGCCGGGTGAGCAGCATGTTGACCTTGAGCTGGGCGCCCTCGGGGGCGGGCGGGGGCGGGTCGCCGAGCAGGGCGGCGAGGTCGCTCGGGGAGGCGTTGACGAGGACGTGGCCCGCCTGGACGGTCCCCTCGCCGTCGGCGGTGCGGTACGTGACCTCGGCGCGGCGTCCGTCGGTCTCGATGCGGGTGACCTCGTGGCCGGTGCGGAGGTGGGCCCCGGCGGCATGGGCCGCGTCCGCGAGGGCGTCGGTGAGGGCGCCCATGCCGCCGACGGGCACGTCCCAGTCGCCGGTGCCGCCGCCGATGACGTGGTACAGGAAGCAGCGGTTCTGGAGCAGGGTCGGGTCGTGGGCGTCGGCGAAGGTGCCGATGAGGGCGTCGGTGAGGACGACGCCGCGGACCAGGTCGTCGGCGAAGGTCCGTTCGAGGGTGGCGCCGAGGGGTTCCTCGAAGAGCATCCGCCAGGTGTCGGCGTCGTCGACGCGGGCGCGCAGCTCGGCGCGGGTGGGGAGCGGTTCGGTGAGGGTGGGGAAGATCCGGCGGGCGGCCCGGCCGGTGCGGGCGTAGAACGCCTGCCAGGCCTCGTGCTCGCGGTCGGAGCCGGTCAGCGCGGCGAAGGAGGCGCGGGTGCGCTCGGGACCGCCGCCGACGAGGAGCCCGCCGTCGCCCTTCGGGGTGTACGAGGAGACGGACCGCTTCCGCACCGCGAACGTCAGCCCGAGGTCCCGGACGATCTTCTCCGGGAGGAGCGAGACGAGGTACGAGTACCGGGAGAGGCGGGCGTCCACCCCGGCGAACGGGCGGGTGGAGACGGCGGCCCCGCCCGTGGAGCCGAGCCGTTCCAGGACGAGGACGGTCCGTCCGGCGCGGGCCAGGTAGGCGGCGGCGACGAGCCCGTTGTGTCCGCCCCCGACGACGACGGCGTCGTACGGGGCGGCGGGCGCGGGGGCGCCGGGGAGCGGGGCGGAGGCGGTCATGGCTCATGCTCACACGCGGGCGGGGGCCGGGGAAGGGGCCGGGCCTGTCCCCTTCCCCGGGGAACGCCGGGGCCCGTCCCCTTCCCCGGGGAACGCCGGGGCCCGTCCCCTTCCCCGGGGAACGGTCAGGCGGAGGCGGCTCCCCGTGGGGGCGTGGCCGCTCCGAGGAGGAGGGCGGCGGCCTCGGCGGGGCGGCCGAGGCGCTCCAGGCAGTGGGCCTCGTCCTCCAGGGCGGCGACGGTGTCGGGGTGGGCGGGGCCCAGGAGCCGGGTGCGGGCGGCGGCGACGGCGCGGTGGATCTCCCGGGCCTCCTCCCAGCGGTCGAGCCGGCCGAGGGCGACGGCGGTCTCGCGGCGGCTGAGGAGGGTGTCCGGGTGGTCGGCACCCAGGACGCGCTCCCGGACGGCGTGGACCTCCCGGGACTCCGCGAGCGCGTCCTCCCAGCGCCCGAGGCGGCCGAGGTTGACGGCGAGGGCGTGGCGGGCGCGCAGGGTCTCGGGCCCGTCGGCGCCCTGGGCGCGGGTGCGGGCGGCGACGAGGTCGCGGCAGACGTCCAGGGCGTCGGCGGCCTGGCCGAGCCGGCCGAGGAAGACGCCGGTCTCGTAGCGGGCGGCGAGGGTCTCGGGGTGGTCGGCGCCGAGGGCCGAGGCGCGCGCCTCGGCGACCGCGCGGTACTGGGCGAGGGCCTCCTCCCCGCGCCCCAGGCGCCCGAGGACGTGGGCGACCTCCTGGCGGGTCGCCAGGGTGTCGGGGTGGGCGGGGCCGAGCAGCCGGGCCCGCGCCTGCGCGACCTCGTGCGCCGTGCGGTACGACTCCTCCAGGCGGCCGAGGCGGGCGAGGGTGAACGCCAGGTTGTGGCGGCAGCGCAGGGTGTCGGGGTGGTCGGGGCCGACGGCGCGCTCGCGGGCGGCGAGCACCTCGGCGTAGAGCTCGTACGCCTCGGGGTGGCGGCCGAGGCGCCCGAGCGCGTACGCCCGTTCCTGCCGGGCCGCGAGCGTGTCGGGGTGGTCCTCGCCGAGGACGCGGGCGCGGGCGCGGGCGACCCGGTCGAAGACGTGCAGGGCGTCGGCGGGGCGGTCGAGCCGGGCGAGGGCGAAGCCGACCTCGTAGTGGCTGGCGAGGGTGTCGGGGTGGTCGGCGCCGAGCACCCGGGAGCGGTCCTCGGCGACGGAGCGGTGCACCGCCTCGGCCTCGTCCCAGCGGCCGAGCCTGCCGAGGCCCATGCCCGCCCGGTACCGGCCGGCGAGCACCGCGACCAGTTCGGCGGGGGGCGCGGCCGGGGCGGGCGGGGGCGCGGTGGGGAAGGAGGCGGGTGCGGTGGTGCCGGGGAGGGCGGTGGTGCCGGGCGCGGCGGTGCCGGAAAGGCCGGTGGCGGGCGCGGCGGTGCCGGGAAGGACCGTGCCGGGCGCGGCGGTGGTCCACTCGGTGGTGAGGACGGCCGCGGCGGGGTCGTGGGCGGGCGGGCGCGGACCGGCGGCGGAGACCGGCCGGGGACCGCCGGCCAGGCCGCGGGCCCAGGCGGGCGCGGGCGCGGCGGGGCCGGGCGGGAGGTCCACCGGTACGGGCCGGGTCGGCGGGAGGGGCGGCCGCGCGGGCACGCCGGGCAGCGGCGCGAACGGCGAGGGGCCCGCGCGGCCGGAGACGATCCGGCGGCGCAGGTCGCCCGCGTCGGCCGGGCGCTCCTCGGGGACCTTGGCGAGCAGGTCGACCACGAGGCGGTCGAAGTAGTCGGGGAGCTCGGCGCGGTGGGAGCGGGGCGGGCTCGGCACCGTGTCCCGGTGGCCGATGAGGATCGCCCAGGAGTCGCCGAGGTCGAAGGGCGGGACACCGGTGGCGAGTTCGTACAGGACGCACCCCAGCGAGTAGAGGTCGCTGCGGTGGTCGATCTCGCCGCCGCCGATCTGCTCCGGGGACATGTAGTGGGGCGTCCCCATGGCGATGCCGGTCCCGGTGAGCTTGGAGGTGAAGCCCATGTCGGCGCCGAGTCGCGCTATTCCGAAGTCGCAGATCTTCACCGTGCCGTCCCGCAGCCGCATGATGTTCGCGGGCTTCAGGTCGCGGTGCACGATGCCCTGGCCGTGCGTGTAGGCGAGGGCGTCGGCGACCTGGTCGGCGATCTCCACGAGGTCCTGGACGGGCAGCGGGTTCTGGGCGTTGGCCGCGAGGAGCTGGCTGAGGTTGCGGCCCTCCAGGAGCTCCATGACGAGGAAGAGCACGCCCTCGTACTCGCCGAAGTCGTGCACGACGGTGATGCCCCGGTGCTGGAGCGCGGCGGCCACCCGGGCCTCGCGGCGGAAGCGCTCGCGCACGATGTCCCGGACGTGCGGGTCCTGTTGCGGGCCGAGGGGCTTGAGGCACTTCACGGCGACGCGGCGGCCGAGCGCCTCGTCGGTGGCGCGCCACACCTCGCCCATGCCCCCGCGGCCGATGACCTCGTGCAGGCGGTACCGGCCCTGGATCAGTCTGGAGTCCCCCATCGCGTGCCGCCGCCCCCGTCGATTCCGTGCGCCCTTTCCGGTGTGTCCAGTATGGCCGCCGGGTCGGACAGTGGATACGGGGCGGGGTACGCGCAGGGGTCGGGCCGCGTCCCCGGGCCGAGCCGTTCCACGGCCCGCAGGACGTGCCGGGGCGGCAGCCTCCAGCGCAGGCCGGAGGGGACGCAGCGCAGGAGGTTGGCGGTGGCGACGAGCCGGCGGGTGACGGTGTCGGGCGGCGGGGCGGGGCGTCCGTAGAGGGCGTGGGCGTACGGGGGCAGGGTGTCGTACGCGAGTGCCGTGACGCGCCGCCAGATCACCTCGCGCGCCGGGACCAGGACGGGTTTGACGGGCGGGCGGCGCAGGAAGTCCTCGACGGTCCGGGCGTCGGGCCCGGCGGCGAGGCGGGGGCGCACCGCCTCGAAGTAGGCGGCGAGTTCGGCGGTGGACGCCGGGACGGTGTCCGGGTCGAGGCCGACGAGCCGGGCCGAGGCGCGGTGTTCGGCGACGTAGCGGTCGGCCCCCGCGTCGGTGAGCGGGATCCCGGAGCGGCGGGCGACGGAGAGGTACGAGTCGGTCTCGGCGCAGTGGACCCAGAGCAGCAGCTCGGGGTCGTCCACGCCGAGCCGCCGGTGGATCCGGCGGACACGGGTGCCGGCCGCCTCCGCGGCCTCGGTGGTCCCGTAGCTGAGGGTCCCGACGAAGTCCGCGGTCCGCAGGAGACGGCCCCAGGGGTCCTGCCGGAAACCGCTGTTGATCATGACGCCGCGGACGGCGACGGGGTGCAGCGCCTGGAGCCACAGGGCCCGGATTCCGGCGATCCACATCACCGGGTCGCTGTGCAGCTGCCAGGTCACGGAGCGGGGCCCGAAGAGCCCGGGGTCGGCGTCCTGCCTCATGGCGTTCAGGCTACGCCGGAAGGGGCGCGCGGGAGCCGGTCGGTACCGCTCCCGTTCGACGGGACGCCGGTACCACTCCCGTTCGACGGGACGCCGGTACCGCTCCCGTTCGACGCGATGCCGGGGCCGTTCCCCCGGAGGGGTGGCGTCTCAGGTCGCCCGCCGCTGCCGGGAGGCGTAGGCGCGGGACTTGTTGCGGTTGCCGCACACCCGCATGGAGCACCAGCGGCGGCTCCGGTTCTTCGACACGTCCCAGAAGGCCCATCCGCAGGTGTGCTCCGCGCAGCGCTTGAGCCGGGCGGCGTCCCCGGTCGCGACCAGTTCGCTCCAGGCGATGGCGAGCCGTGCCAGCGGTTCTCGCTGCGGGGGCAGTCCGGCCGAGGGGGTCAGGGCGCCCCGGGCCGTGATCCGTACCGGATGCGCGGCGAGGACCCGGTCCACCTCGGCGAGCAGGGCGGGGTCGGGGGCGTCGCCGACGTGGGCTCCCAGCTGCTCGCGGATGCCGGCGCGCAGGGCCAGGTAGTCGCGATGGATCGCGTCGGGGACCGTGCCGGGCGCGTCGAGCAGGCCGCGTCCCTCCAGCCAGTCGGCGAGTCCGGCCGGGGTGGCGATCTCGTCGCTCCCCTCCTCCACGTCGACCGTGTTGGCGAAGGCCTCCACGAGGACGGCCGGGGCGGGCGGCTCCAGCATGACGGCTCCTTCCGCGGACCTCCCGCCATTCTACCGGCCAACCGTTTAGACGGTTGCGGGTCGGCCGGCCGTGCGCCAGAGTGGTCTCACCGGCTAAAGCGTTTGATGGTTAGGGGAGGATCATGCTCACAGCGCCGCCCGGAGCGACGAAGAACGGCGGGAGTCCCGGCCGGGCCGACCCCAGCCGCCGCAACACCCCGGTCCTGGTCGGCTTCACCGCCGTCACCAACCTCGCCGACGGCGTGGTGAAGATGGCCCTCCCGGTGCTCGCCGCCGGGCTCACCGGGTCCCCCGCCGAGGTCACCGCCGTCTCGCTGACCCTCACGCTGCCCTGGCTGCTCGTCGCCCTGCACGTCGGCGTGCTCGTCGACCGCTTCGACCGGCGGCGGCTGCTCTGGACCGCGAACGGGGCGCGACTGGCGGCGACGGGTCTGCTCACCGCCTCCGCCGCGGGCGGCGGCCTCACGCTCGGGGCGCTCCTCGCCGCCGGGGCGGTCCTCGGCGTCGCCGACGTCCTGGCCTCGACGTCCGCCTCCGCCCTGGTCCCGGCCGCGGTGCCGGCGGAGCGGCGCGAGGGGGCCAACGCCTGGATGGTGGGGGCCGAGACCGTCGGCCAGGAGTTCGCCGGACCCTTCGTCGGCGGGCTGCTGCTGGCCGCCGGGACGGGGCTCGCCCTGGGGGCGACGAGCGTCGCGTACGCCCTCTCCGCCCTCTCCCTGATCCTCCTGGTGGGCCGTTTCCGGGCCCCCGCGCCCACCCCGGACGCGCCGGCCGCCCCGGTCAACGCCCGGATCGCCGAGGGGATGCGCTTCCTGTGGCGGGACCGGGTGCTGCGCACGCTGTCGCTGATCGTCGCCGTGCTCGCCGCCGTCTGGGGCGCCTGGCTGGCGCTGATGCCGCTCTACGCCCGGCAGGACATGGGGCTCGGGCCCCGGGAGTACGGCATCGTGCTCAGCGCCCTCGGCGTCGGCGGGCTCGTGGGCGCGATGGCCGTCACCCGGGTGAACCGGCTGCTCGGCGCGCGCTGGGCGATGTTCGCCGACCTGGTCGGCACGGCCCTGATGGTGGCCCTGCCGGCCCTGACCACCGACATCCGTGCGGTGGCGGCCGGGGCGTTCCTCGGCGGCATGGGCGGCACGCTCTGGACGGTCAACGCCCGCACCCTCACCCAGCGCGCCGTCCCCGACGGGATGCTCGGCCGCTACAACGCGGCGGCCCGGCTCTTCAGCTTCGGGGCCATGCCGCTGGGCGCGGCCCTGGTCGGGCTCCTGGCCGAGTGCGGCGGCGCGCGGTTCGCCTTCGGCGTCTTCGCGCTGGCCGTCGTGGTGACCCCGGTGCCGTTCCTCAGGAACGTCACCCCGTCCGCCCTGCGGGCCTTCCGCGCCGGCTGAGGAGTCCGCCCGCGCGTCACGTCACGGACGGGGCCGCGGCCGGGATCGCGGAGGCTCGTACGCGGTGCAGTCGGGGTTGTGGCACGAGCCCGGGCCCCAGAGCGGAACGAAGACCCCCAGGGTCTTGTGGCGTTTGATCTCGCGGTGGACGGTGCGACGGCAGACCGGACAGACGTGTTCGGCCCGCGGCTCGGTCTCACGCATGTGGCTGGTCATGCATCTCACGGTAGAACCGTGGAAAACATTTGAGAAGACCTTTAAGAGCCTTTTAGCATCTTTGTTGACTCACGAGGCTTTCACACCTTTTCCATGTGCCTGCGCTCACCGTTCCCGGTCGGGCGGATCGTCCCGCGGGCCGGTGCCGGACGCCTCGGGGGGACGCAGCAGGCTCAGGGTCACGGAAACCGCCAGGACCACGACGATCACGGCCAGGCTCACCGGGGAGGGGATCTCCGGTATGGAGGTGCTGATGAGCTCGTGGGACGCCTGGAGGGCGAGTTTGACGCCGATGAAGGCGAGGATGACCGCCAGACCCTTGCCCAGGTGGTGGAAGCGGTCGAGGAGCCCCGAGAGCATGAAGTACAGGGCGCGCAGGCCCAGGATGGCGAAGGCGTTGCTGGTGTAGACGATGAAGGCGTCGTCGCTGACCGCGAGCACGGCGGGGACGCTGTCCACGGCGAAGATCAGGTCGGCGGCCTCGATCGCCACGACCACCGCGAGCAGCGGGGTCGCCACGCGCCTGCCGGCCTCCTTGACGAAGAACTTCGTCCCGGCGTACTCGTCCCGTACGGGGACGACCTTGCGCAGCAGCCGGACCGCCGGGCTCCGGCCCGGGTCGAAGCTCTCCTCCTCGCCCTTGAGGATCTTGTAGGCGCTGTAGAAGAGCACGGCCGCGAAGACGAACAGGACGGCGGTGAACCGGCTGACCACCGCCACGCCGGCGGCGAGGAAGATCCCGCGGAACACCAGGGCTCCGATGACGCCGAAGAACAGCACGCGGTGCTGGTAGGCGCGGGGGACCTTGAAGTAGGCGAAGATCAGGGCGAACACGAAGAGGTTGTCGACCGACAGGCTCTTCTCCAGGAGCCAGGCGGTGGTGTACTCGGTGCCGGCCGTCCCGCCGAGGACGAGGAAGACGACCGCGCCGAAGACGAGGGCGAGCCCCACCCACAGTCCGCTCCAGGCGGCCGCCTCCTTGAACCCGATGACGTGCTCGCGGCGGTGGGCCAGCAGGTCGACCGTGAGCGACACGACGACCGTGACGGCGAAAGCCCCCCAGAGCCAGAACGGCACGTCAAGCACGTAGACCTCGCAGGGGTCCGCCCGGACAGGTCCTTTATCCGAGTCTGCGCCCTCCGGCCTCGAACGGCACCATGGAGCGTGCGCGCCCGTGCCGGACGGGGCGTGTCCGGTGGTACGCACGGGGCAGACGCCCCGGGAGCACCACCGGGACCGGCCGTACGCACGGGCGGCCGCGTATGCACGTACGGGCTCATGGACGCACGAGGCACACGACGGAGGAGACATGCGCAAGAACAGGCGCCCGGACGGCGCGTCCCCGACCGACGAGGAGCTCGACGCGCTCGACGCCCACTGGCGGGCCGCCAACTACCTCGCCGTCGGACAGATCTACCTGATGGACAACCCGCTGCTGCGCAAGCCCCTGGAACCGGAGCACATCAAGCCCCGGCTGCTCGGGCACTGGGGCACCTCCCCGGGGCTCAACCTCGTGCACACCCACCTCAACCGGGTGATCCGGAACCGGGGCCTCGACGCCCTGTGCGTGTGGGGGCCCGGCCACGGCGGCCCGGCCGTGGTCGCGAACTCCTGGCTGGAGGGCAGCTACAGCGAGGTCTATCCGGACGTGAGCCGGGACGAGGAGGGCATGGCCCGGCTGTTCCGGCAGTTCTCCTTCCCCGGCGGGGTGCCGAGCCACGTGGCGCCCGAGACCCCCGGCTCGATCCACGAGGGCGGCGAGCTGGGCTACTCCCTGGCGCACGCGTACGGCGCCGCCCTCGACAACCCGGACCTCCTGGTGGCCTGCGTCATCGGCGACGGCGAGGCGGAGACGGGGCCGCTCGCCGCGTCCTGGCACGCGAACAAGTTCCTCGACCCCGTCCACGACGGGGCCGTCCTGCCGATCCTGCACCTCAACGGCTACAAGATCGCGAACCCCACCGTGCTCGCCCGGCTCCCCGAGGCGGAGCTCGACGAGCTGCTGCGGGGCTACGGCCACGAGCCCCTGCACGTGACCGGCGACGACCCGCGCCGGGTCCACCGGGCGATGGCGGCCACGATGGACACCGCGCTCGACCGCATCCGGGACGTCCAGCGGGAGGCCCGCGACGGCAGGTCGTCCGAGCGGCCGAGGTGGCCGGTGATCGTCCTGCGCACCCCGAAGGGCTGGACCGGCCCGGCGGAGGTGGACGGGCTGCCCGTCGAGGGCACCTGGCGCTCCCACCAGGTCCCCCTTCCGGGCGTACGGGAGAACGCGGAGCACCGCGCGCAGCTGGAGGCGTGGCTGCGCTCGTACCGTCCCGAGGAGCTGTTCGGCGACGACGGCGCGCCGTCCGAGCGGGTGCTCGCCTGCGTGCCGGACGGCGAGCGCCGGCTCGGCGCCACCCCGCACGCCAACGGCGGTCTGCTGCGGCGGGACCTGCCCGTGCCGCCCCTGGAGCGGTTCGCCGTGCCGGTGGAGGAGCCGGGCGCCACCCGGCACGAGCCGACCGGTGTCCTCGGGGACCTCCTGGAGGCCGTCATGGCCGCCACCGCCGACCGGCGCGACTTCCGGCTCGTCGGCCCCGACGAGACCGCGTCGAACCGCCTCCAGGCGGTGTACGGGGCCAGCGGCAAGGCCTGGCAGGAACCGCTCCTGAGGACGGACGAGCACCTCGACCGGCACGGGCGCGTGATGGAGATCCTCTCCGAGCACACCTGCCAGGGCTGGCTGGAGGGGTACCTGCTCACCGGCCGGCACGGGCTGTTCTCCTGCTACGAGGCGTTCGTCCACATCGTCGACTCCATGGTCAACCAGCACATCAAGTGGCTGCGGACCTCGCGCGCCCTGCCCTGGCGGGCGCCGATCGCCTCCCTCAACTACCTGCTGACCTCGCACGTGTGGCGGCAGGACCACAACGGCTTCTCGCACCAGGACCCGGGCTTCGTGGACCACGTGCTCAACAAGAGCCCCGAGGTCGTCCGGGTCTACCTGCCGCCGGACGCCAACACCCTGCTGTCCGTCGCCGACCACGCGCTGCGCAGCCGGGACTACGTCAACGTGATCGTCGCCGGCAAGCAGCCCTGCTTCGACTGGCTCTCCCTGGACGAGGCCCGCGCCCACTGCGCCCGGGGCGCCGGGGTGTGGGAGTGGGCGGGCACCGAGGACGGCACGCGCGAGCCGGACGTGGTCCTCGCCTGCGCCGGCGACGTGCCGACCCAGGAGGTGCTCGCGGCGGCGGGCCTGCTGCGGCGCCACCTGCCCGACCTGGCGGTCCGGGTGGTGAACGTGGTCGACATGACGCGGCTCATGCCCCACGAGGAGCATCCCCACGGCATGACCGACGGGGAGTACGACGCGCTGTTCACCACGGACCGGCCGGTGATCTTCGGCTACCACGGCTATCCCTGGCTGGTGCACCGGCTGGCCTACCGCAGGGCCGGGCACGCGAACCTGCACGTGCGGGGCTACAAGGAGATGGGCACCACCACGACCCCCTTCGACATGGTCGTGCGCAACGACCTCGACCGCTACCGCCTGGTGATGGACGTGATCGACCGCGTGCCCGGCCTGGGCGTACGGGCCGTGGGGGTGCGGCAGGCCATGGCGGACGCCCGTACCCGCCACCACTCCTGGATCAGGGAGCACGGCACCGACATGCCCGAGGTCGCCGACTGGACCTGGACCGGGTCCGGCGCCCGGCACGCGGACGCCCCGTAACGGGCGATCCCGGGGGGCGGGGACGTCTCCACCGGCCACGGGGGTCGCCATGTCCGGGCAGCGGGCAGCCGTCGCGCCGACGCGGGTCTTCCTCGTGGACGACCACGAGGTGGTACGGCGGGGCCTGCGCGACCTGATCGACGACGAGCCCGGCCTGGAGGCGGCCGGGGAGGCGGCGACGGCGGCCCAGGCGCCGGCCAGGGGCCCCGCCCCGTGGCCCGGCGTGGCCGTCCTCGACGTGCGGCTGCCCGACGGGGACGGGATCACGGTCTGCCGGGAGCCGCGCTCGGCGATGCCCTGCCCGGCGCGTCCGAGGCCGACCTGTCGCTGAGGGAGGAGTTCCACGACCACCGCCTCGGCCTCCGGGAGCAGTCACGACGGTTCGACGCCACGGCCGGGGCCGGTTCCTCGCGAGCCGGGGAGCTGATGACCTCGCCCCCGGTCGTGATCGGTCCCGAGGCCTCCCTTTCCCGGGCGACCCGGCCGGCACGGGCCGTCGAGGGTGTGGTGGACGTCCGCTGCGAACCCGCCGCCGCCGGGAGGGTTCGCGGACCCGACCCGCCCGGGTCCGCGTCCGGACCCCGTCATCACGTGCGACCACCGCGTCCGTACACCGCGTCCAGCCCTCGCGTCCAGCCACCGCACCACGTTCCGGAAACACTCCCGCAATACCCCCGGGGGTAAAGTGGTCCTGCCCCGCGCGGGCCCCGCCGACAGACAAGGACCGCATTCCGCCATGACCACGCCCACCGCCCTCGGTACCGACGAGGCACGCGCCCGCCTGCACGAGCTGACCGTGATCGACGTGCGCACCCCGGGCGAGTTCGCGAGCGGCCACCTGCCCGGCGCGCTCAACATCCCCCTGGACCGGATCGAGGACGCCCTGCCCGAGCTCCGCGGGGCCGCCGACCGCGGAGAGGTCCTGGTGGTCTGCGCCTCCGGCGCCCGCTCGGAGAACGCCTGCCGGACCCTCGCCGGGCACGGCGTCACCGCCGCCACCCTCGCCGGCGGCACCGGCGCCTGGGCCGCCGGCGGTCACGACCTGCGCCGCTCCGGAGGCGGCCCGCGCGCCTCCTGGGCCATGGAGCGGCAGGTCCGCCTCGCCGCCGGCGCCGTCGTCCTCCTCGGACTGCTCCTCGGGCTGCTCGTGCACCCGGCCTTCCAGCTGCTCTCCGCGGGCATCGCCGCCGGTCTCGTCCTCTCGGCGGTGACCGACACCTGCGGCATGGCCGTCGTGCTCGGCAGGCTGCCCCACAACCGCCCCCGGGCCGCCGACCTCGAAGCGTCCCTCGCCGCACTGCGCGGCCGCTGACCCGCGGGCCGGGGCGGGGGTCCGGCCGCCGCGCGCCTCCCCGTGCGCCCCGCCACCCCGCCGCCCGGCCGCGCATGCTCGAAGCATGTTCCGGGTGACGACCACCGACCTCAGTCGTCGTCCGTTCCCGCGTCGCTGTCGCGGCGGAGCCTTCCGGACCAGACGGGCTCCACCCGCTCCCACTCCCGCTCCCACGCGGCGTACCGGCGCCCCTCGGCCGTCCGCCGTACGAGGAGGAGGGCGCCGGCCCCCGCCGCTCCGACGGCACCCGCCACCGCGATGCCGCCGGAGACCGCGGTCAGCGAACGGCTCGCGGCGTCGCCGGGGGCCCGGACGGGGGTCCCCGCGTCGTCCACCCAGACGGTCACGGTCCGACCCGGGGGCGTCCGGGGCGGGACGTGGACGGTCCCGGACCGGCGTACGCGCTCGGGGTGCTCCCAGGTCGCCGGTGCGAGGGCGTACGGCTCCGTGCCGTACCGGGTGGAGGCGGCCGGTTCCCTGGCCGGGCCGGTCGTGGTCGCCGTCACCCGGTGCCGGTGGGCGGCGCGCTCGCGGTCGGCGTCGGCCCCGGCCTTCCAGAGCGCTCCGGCGACGACGGCGCCGCAGAGCAGGGCGAGCGTCAGGAGGAGGACCAGGGCGGCGCGTCCGGAGGGTTCCGACCCCCGCGGGGCGCCGTCGCCGTCCCGTGGCTCGAGGCGGGTCATGCCGCACCTCCCGTGGGAGCGGTCCGCCTGCGTTCCGGCGACTCCGACGTCCCTTCTTCCGTCCGGCCGCCGCGGACGCGTCCTTCGCAGGGGTCGGCCGGCGGGCCCGGCGCCCGGCTCCGGGCGCGCGCGTCGGCGGTGTGGCGTACGCCGTCCTGCACTACGGGCCCGCGCGCGCGTCGGCCCCGGACCGGGGCGGCGCGCGCCCGGGCCGGGACCGACGAAACACGCGCTAGGGCAGGAGCTCGTCCATGGAAGCGCGCCCCTTCTCCGCCATGCGGCGTTCCGCCCAGGCGAGGTTCTTCGGGGTCACGTCACGGCCGGAGGCGAGGACCAGGTCCTCCGCCGTGAACTCCCCCTCCGATCCGGCGTGCAGCAGCCGGTCGGGCGTCGGGAAGTCCCCCTGGGACGTCTTGTCGGGCTCAGCGTTCATGCCGCCTCCTACGTGTTCGTCCGGCACTGGCCATTCTCGTGTCCGGTCGGCGAGAACGCATCCGGGGCCGGAGGGGACCCGGCGCCGGCCCGCCGGACGAGCAGGTGCGCGTCCGGTACGACGGCTCCGCGCACCGCCTCCTCCCAGAGGGCGAGGCCCGTGCGGAGCAGGTCGTGCGCGGCAGTGGCCTCGGCGGCCGTCCAGAGCCCGCCGTCGCCGGCCTCGAAGAACCGGTCGTAGGCGGCGTCGTGGACCGCGTCCTGGGCCGGGAGGGCGAGGGCGGTGTCCACACCCCGCGCCAGGTCCTCGAAGAAGTTCCACGCCTCCAGGAGCGGTGCCGCAGGGACGGGCCCGGGAACGCGGACCCACTCCCCCACGGGTTCCAGGTCCAGGTACGACTCCGCGTCCGTCACGAAGTCCCAGCGGTGCCGGGCGCAGTGCTCCTCGGCCGGGCCGACGGCGTGGAAGGCGAGGAGCCGCCCCCGGTCGTCGGCGGCCACGGCATCGCGGTCGTCGCCCTCGCCCCGGCGCCAGAGCACGTACAGGTCTCCCCGCCGGGTCCCGATCCGGTACGGGTGGTGGTCGGTCACTCGAAGCCTCCGCCCGGGGTCTCCCAGGGCTGTCGTACGAGGTCGGCGGCGGCCCTGAGGGACAGGGCCGCCCCTTCCTCGTGGTGGCGGGCGTACGCCTCGGGGGCGAGGGCCCCGCGCAGGACCTCCTCCGCGCGGGTGCGGATCAGGGCATCCGTCTCCGGGGTGAAGGGGCGGAAGCTGCCGCTGCCGACCCCGGCGTGGGCGTCGTACGCGCCGAGGAACCGGGCCCCGGCCTCGGCGTCGCCCGGCCCGCCCCGCCCGCCGCGGGCCCACGCGGCGGTGCCGAACTGGGCGACGACGAGGTACGGGGCGACCAGATGGGCCAGGGTCTCCACGTCCACGACGGCGCGGGCGAGCCGCCCGACGGCCCGGTCGTACAGGCCGTCCACGCAGTCGAGCCACGCCCACGTCCCGCCGACCAGGCCCCGGAAGAGCGCCGGGACGGCCTCTCCGAACTCGCCCTCCAGCAGGGTGAGCTGGGCGCGGGCGAGGTCGGTGCGTCCGGTGTGGGCGTAGTGCTGGACGAGCAGCGTCCGGGCGGCGCCGGCGGCCTCGGCGCCCCACTTCCCGGCCTCGTCGGCGGCCTCGGCCAGGAGCCGTTCGGCCGCCGGGTCGCCTTCGGGCCGGCCGCCTTCGCATCCCCCGCCCCCGAGCCGGAGCCGTACGGCGGCCAGGCGGGCGGTGAAGACGGGCACCTGGGAGCGCGCGCCCACCCGGGCGGCGGCGGCCGTGGCCCGTTCGAAGTCGGCGGCGGCCTCGGGGAGCCTGCCGTCCTGCTCGTAGGCCTCGCCCCGGGCGGCGAGGGACTCCGCGGTGCCCCAGGAGTCCCCGGCGGCCTCGAAGAGGACGAGGGCTTCCTCGGCGTCGGCGCCGCGACCGGCGAGCTTGGCGCGCATGAGGAGGGCGAAGCCCAGGTCCCAGCCGGGAGCCCGGTCGCGGCAGGCGTCGACGATCTCCGTGAGGGCCTCGTCGAGGGTGGTGAGTTCCCCGGTCATCAGGCGGGCGAAGTACCACATGGTGCCCGGCTGCCGGCAGGTCTGCGGCAGGCCGGGGCGGTACGCGGAGACGAGGGCGGAGAGCCGGGCGCGGGTCTCGGGGCGTTCGAGGGCGGTGGCGCCCGCGCCGCCCTGGGTGGCGAGCGCGTACAGGCGGCCGCCGCGCCGGGCCTCCCGGAGGCGTTCGCCGGTCCACGGCGGCGGCACGTCCACGCACCGCCCGTCGAGCGGTTCCGCGCGCCGGACGGGCTCCCGGAACGGGTCGGGTCCGAGGCGTCCGGCCTCCGCGGCCCAGGTGCGGGCGTCCACGTGGTGGTTGCGCAGCTGCCAGAACCAGCCGAGGCAGTGGACGAGGCAGAGGACCTCCTGCTCGTCGCCGCGCGCCACGGCGGTCCGCAGGGCACCGCGCAGGTTGTCGTGCTCCCGCTCGAAGCGGGCGATGGCGGCGACCTGCCCCGGCCCCCGCAGCTCCGGATCGGTCCGCCGGGCCAGCTCCCGGTAGTACACCAGATGCCGCCGCTCCACCTCCGCCCGCTCCCCCGCCTCCACCAGCCGCTCCCGCGCGTACTCCGCCACCGTCTCCAGCAACCGGTACCGCATCCCCACCCCACCCGGAGCGGCCACCACCAACGACTTGTCCACCAACGCACCCAGCACGCCCAGCACGTCCCCGGCCCCGCCGTCCCCGCACACCGCCTCCGCCGCCCCCAGATCACACCCGCCCGTGAACACCGAAAGCCGCCGCAGCACCACCCGCTCCGGACCGTCGAGCAGATCCCACGACCAGTCCACCACCGCCCGCAACGTCTGCTGCCGCGGCAACACCGTCCGCGCCCCCGCCGTCAACAACCGGAAACGATCGTCCAAACGGTCCGCGATCTGCCGCAACGACAGCATCCGCAACCGCGCCGCCGCCAACTCGACCGCCAACGGCAACCCGTCCAGCCGACGGCACACCTCCTCCGCCGCCGCCCGGTCCTCCCCCACCACGAACCCCGGCCGCGCCGCAGCCCCCCGCTCCCCCAACAACCGCAACGCCACC
>NZ_JNXJ01000028.1:0-83345 GCF_000716625.1 Streptomyces bikiniensis
CTCCTCCGACGCCGCCGGTCCACACGGCGCCCACGATGGTCGCGCCCATGGCCCCGGCCCCCGTGCCCCCGCCCGCCCCGGCCCCCGCCCCCTACGGGCAGACCCCGCCCCCGTACGGGCAGGTCCCCGGGCAGCCCCCCGGCCACGGCCAGCCGCCGCACACCCCGGCCCACGGCCAGCAGCAGCCGTACGGCCAGCAGCCCCCCTACGGGCAGACCCCACCCCCGTACGGTCAGCAGCCGCCCGCCTTCGGGCAGCAGCACGCGGGCGTGCCCCAGGGCGTCCCCGCCACCGGCGCGGGCCTCGCCGCCGCGCTCGCGCCGTACAAGGAGACCGCCACCGGCTCCCGCTGGACCCCGCAGAACCAGCAGCTCATGCGGGTCGACCTCGCCATGGGCGGCACGCCCGTCCTGGCCCGGCAGGGCTCCATGGTCATGTACCAGGGCAAGGTCGACTTCGGCTACAAGGGCGCGGGCTTCGCCGGCCGGATCGTCGGCAACGCCACCGGCCAGGAGATGCAGCTGATGCGCTGCACCGGCCGCGGCCAGGTCTTCCTCGCCGAGGAGGGCGCCCAGCTGCACCCGATCGAGCTCCAGGGCGACGGCATCTGCGTCTCCGCCGAGAACGTCCTCGCGTTCGACGAGACCCTCCAGTACGAGGTCCGCCGCATCGAGGGCCACGGCATCCCCGGCGGCGCCCTCTTCACCATGCAGTTCCAGGGCAGCGGCACCGTCGTCGTGAAGACCCGCGGCATCCCCGTGGTCCTCCCGGTCACGCCCACGACCTTCGCCGACTGCAACGCGGTCGTCGCCTGGTCGTCCGCGTCCCAGGTCGTCCTCTCCAGCCAGGTGCGCCTGCGCCGCAACGCCTACCCGGGCCACAGCGGCGAGACCGTCAACCTGCAGTTCCGGGGCGCCCCCGGCAACTTCATCGTCGTCCAGCCCTACGAGGTCTGAGGGAGCCCGAAGCCATGAACCAGCAACTCGCGGGCTACGCCCCGACCCCCGTCGCGGCCCGGATGGAGAACCACGGCAGCACCATGCTCAAGGTCGCCATGGCGAGCGGCCAGGACCTCTACGCCCGGACCGGCTCGATGGTCGCCTACGAGGGCTTCATCACCTACGAGCCCAACCCGCCCGCCGTCCGCCAGTACGCGCAGCAGTGGGTCACCGGCGAGGGCGCGCCGATCATGAAGTGCTCCGGCGACGGACTGCTCTACCTCGCCGACTACGGCGCCGACGTCGTCGTGATCAACCTGAACAACGACTCCCTGTCGGTCAACGGCACCAACCTGCTCGCCTTCGACGCGCACCTCCAGTGGGGCGTCGAGCGGGTCAAGGGCCTCGCCAAGTTCGCGGGGCAGGGCCTGTTCAACGTGACGATCGCCGGCACCGGCTGGGTCGCGCTGACCTCGCGCGGCACCCCGATCGTCGTCGACTGCGGCCGCGGCGAGGACGAGACGTACGTCGACCCCGACGCGCTCGTCGCCTGGTCGCCCGCGCTCAAGGTCAAGGGCAAGCGCAGCTTCAAGGCCTCCTCCCTCATCGGACGGGGCAGCGGCGAGGCCTACCAGATGGCCTTCTCGGGCCAGGGCATCGTCGTCGTACAGCCGAGCGAGGACAGCACCGACCGCCTGCGGGTCCGGGGCTGAGGGGGAGCGAGAACACACCATGCAGAGCCCGCTTTTCAACCACGCCGAGCAGCAGAGCCAGGAGCGGTACGTCATCCAGAACCCGCAGCTCCTGCGGGTCAGCCTGACCGGGCAGGACGACGTCCTCGCCCGCAAGGGCGCCATGGTCGCGTACCAGGGCCTCGTCGACTTCGACGGCGAGTACCAGACCGCGAACCAGCGCCGGGCCCGCGCCCGCACCGGGGAGGGCCTCGACCTGATGCGCTGCTCCGGGCAGGGCACGGTCTACTTCGCCAACCTCGCCCAGTACGTCCACGTCGTGGAGGTCGAGCAGGAGGGCCTCACCGTCGACAGCGCCTACGTCCTGGCGCTCGACTCGACCCTCCACACCGAGGTCATCGCCGTCGACAGCCAGTACGGCATCTCCGGCTCCGGCAAGTACCAGCTCAACATCTCCGGCCGCGGCAAGGTCGCCCTGATGACCTCAGGGCAGCCGCTGATGATGCAGGTCACGCCCGAGAAGTACGTCAGCGTCGACGCGGACGCGATCGTCGCCTGGTCCACCGGCCTGCGCGTCCAGATGCAGGCGCAGACGCACAACTCCAGCGTCCGCCGCCGGCGCGGCGACACCGGCGAGGGCTGGGAGCTGAGCTTCCTCGGACAGGGCTTCGCGCTCGTCCAGCCCAGCGAGGTCATGCCCCCGCAGCACGCGGCCATCGGCCAGGGCATCGCCGCCCAGTACGGGGCCGGACAGCACGGCGCCCACGGCCAGAACCAGAACAACGCCTGGAACTAGGCAGGGGTACGGAGACGGGGGTACGGGAAGGGGGCGGGTGCCGGTCGTGGCGCCCGCCCCCTTCCTCCGTCCTCACAGCCGCGCCAGCGTGCCCTCCAGGAGGCGGACCACCGACGTGTCCGCCACGCCCGCCACGTCCTCGTACGCGAACCAGCGCAGGTCCAGCGACTCCTCACTGATCCGCTCCACCGCCTCCGCCGGGGCCAGGGCCGCGTACTGCACGTCCAGGTGCCAGTGGCAGGGCGCCGGGATCGGGTGCCGGTCGAGCCGCACCGGACCGCCGGGCAGCAGGACGAGTCCGGGGATTCCGGACTCCTCCGTCGCCTCCCGCAGCGCGGCGCCCTCGACCGTCGTGTCGCCGGGCTCGCAGTGGCCGCCCATCTGCAGCCACATGCCCAGCTTCCTGTGCAGGGTCAGCAGCACCCGGCCCCGCGCGGGGTCGACCACCAGCGCGCTGGACGTCAGATGACCGGCCGAGCAGGGCTTGTACATGCCGTCCGGGTGCGCGTCCAGGTGGTCCAGGTAGACCTGCCGCAGCTCTTCCTGGCCCCCGTACTCCTTCAGTACGAGGACCGCGTCGTCGTGCAGGGTCACTCCTTGCCGTCCCCGCCGCCGGTCCCGTCCCGGCCGTCGTCCTCCGGGGAGTCACCCTTCGGGGCGTCGCCCCGCGCCGCCTCGCCGAGCATCTTGTCCAGCTCGGAGAAGTCCAGGTGCTCCCGGTGCACGAAGCCGTCCGGGTCGTCCAGGTCGGTCGCCGTCGGCAGCATGTCCGGGTGCTCCCACAGGCCGTCCCGGCCGTCGACCCCGCGCGCGTCGGTGAGCGAGGCCCACAGGCGCGCCGCGTCCCGCAGCCGCCGCGGACGCAGCTCCAGACCGATCAGGGTCGCGAAGGTCTGCTCGGCGGGACCGCCCGAGGCCCGGCGCCGGCGCAGCGTCTCGCGCAGCGCGTCCGCCGAGGTCAGACGGGACTTGGCGGCCTCGTGGACCACCGCGTCCACCCAGCCCTCGACCAGCGCGAGCGCCGTCTCCAGACGGGCCAGGGCCGCCTTCTGCTCCGGGGTGTCCTCCGGCTGGAACATGCCCTGCTGGAGCGCCTCCTGAAGCTGCTCGGGGTGCGTCGGGTCGAGCTGGCCCACCGCCTCCTCCAGCTTCGAGGTGTCGACCTTGATCCCGCGCGCGTACCCCTCGACCGCGCCGAACAGGTGCGCCCGCAGCCACGGCACGTGCGCGAAGAGGCGCTGGTGGGCCGCCTCGCGCAGGGCCAGGTAGAGCCGCACCTCGTCCGAGGGCACGCCCAGGTCCTTGCCGAAGGCCTCGACGTTCAGCGGGAGCAGCGCGGCGCGCCCGGCCGGGCCCAGCGGCAGGCCGACGTCGGTCGAGCCGACGACCTCGCCGGCGAGCGCGCCCACGGCCTGCCCGATCTGCTGGCCGAACATGGCGCCGCCCATGGAGCGCATCATGCCGATCAGCGGGCCCGCCATGGCCTGCATCTCCTCCGGCAGGACGTCGCCCATCGCCGTGCCGACCCGCTCGGCGACCGGGTCCACGAGCTGCTGCCACGCCGGCAGCGTCGCCTCGACCCACTCCGCGCGGCTCCACGCCACGGCGACGTTCGTGCCCGAGGGCAGCGAGGTCGCCTGGTCCAGCCACAGGTCGGCCAGGCGCAGGGCCTCCTGGACCGCGGACTTCTCGGCCGGGCCCACGCTGGCGTCCTTGGTGCCGTCGGGGGTGCCCTGGGCCACCACCTGGCGCGCGATCTGCTTGGCCATGTCCCAGTTGACGGGGCCGCCCTCGTAGCTCAGCATCTGCCCGAGCTGCTGGAAGGCCGCGCCCAGGTCGTTGGGGTTCAGCGAGCCGAACATCGCCGCGAACGGATTGTCCGCGCCGCCCGGTCCGCCGATCCCGCCCATGCCCGGCAGCGCGCCGAAGCCGAACGGGTTCGCCCCGAAGGGGTTGCCGCCCTGGCCACCGGACCCCTGGCCACCTCCGGCGGGGTCCTTCTTCTTGCCTTCGTCGCCGTCCTCCGGCTCCTCCGGCGGAAGGCCGAATCCGAATGGGGTGTCACTCACAGGTTTCCTCGGCTCGTAGGGCCGCCGGCCTCCTGCCGACGGCGACTGCCCGACCAGAGCCTGCCCACGACAGGCTCCGCACACCACCAGCGTAGACATCCGGGCCGGAAACGGGCTCGGTGCTCCGCCGGGGCGTGCCCTGCGGCAGGATGGACGCCACCTGGTCCGTACGTCGTGCGGCGTACGTACTGAAGACAACCGCTGGAGACGCCCGGTGAGTTCCCCAGATCCACAGGTTCGCGGAGCGCGAAACCACTCGACCCGGTCCACCGCGCGCGGGCCCGTCGTCGCGGTCACCGGTGCCGCGTCCGGCGTCGGCGACCTGCTGACCAGGCGGCTCGCCGCCTCCGACGAGGTCGGGCGGGTCGTCGCCATCGACGAGCGCCGGGGCGAGGTCCCCGAGGCGCACTGGCACGTCCTCGACGTGCGCGACCCGGCCATCGCGGAGAAGCTGCGCGGCGCCGACGTCGTCGTGCACCTCGCCGTCGACCTCGACCTGGAGACCGACCCCGCCGCCCGGACGGCCTACAACGTGCGCGGCACGCAGACCGTGCTGACCGCCGCCGCGGCCGCCGGGGTCCACCGGGTGGTGCTCTGCACCTCCGCGATGGTCTACGGCGCCCTGCCCGACAACGACGTCCCGCTCTCCGAGGACGCCGAGCTGAAGGCCACGGCGGAGGCCACCGGCGTCGGCGACCTGCTGGAGATCGAGCGCCTGGGCCGCCGGGCGCCCCGCGCGCACCCCGGCCTCCACGTCACCGTGGTCCGCCCGGCCGTCCTGGTCGGCGGCACGGACACGGCGCTGACCCGCTACTTCGAGTCGCCCCGGCTGCTCGTCGTGGCCGGCTCCCGGCCGACCTGGCAGTTCTGTCACGTCGAGGACCTGGTGAGCGCCCTGGAGTACGCGGCCCTGGAGAAGGTCGAGGGGGAGTTCGCGGTCGGCTGCGACGGCTGGCTGGAGCAGGAGGAGGTCGAGGAGCTCTCCGGGATCCGGCGCATGGAGCTGCCCTCCACCGTCGCCCTGGGCACGGCCGCCCGCCTCCACCGGATCGGCCTCACCCCGTCCCCGGCGGGCGACCTCGCGTACACCATGCACCCCTGGGTGGTGAGCGTCGGACGCCTGCACGACGCGGGCTGGCGCCCGAAGTGGACGAACGAGGAGGTCCTCGCCGCGCTCCTGGAGGAGGTCGAGGGCCGCCACACGGTCGCGGGCCGCCGCCTGGGCCGCAAGGACGCGACGGCGGCCGGCGCGGCCGGCGCGACGGTGGCGCTGCTCGGCACGGCGGCGCTCGTCCGGCAGATGCGGAAGCGGCGCGGGATCTGATCCCCTCACCGCTGCCGTACGGCCGTCTGTAGGACCCTCCTACGGAGGGTCCGGAGCGCCGGTCGAAACCTCTCTTCCGGGTTGTCGGCGGCGTACGGCACGATGGGGCCATGGCACTGACGTTTGACCACCCCGGCGAGCGGGCCGCGGCCGACCCCATCAAGCTCCTCGCGATCCGGGAGACCCCGCTCTCCGTCGACGAGGTCTTCCGGGCCGTCGGGGACGATGCCTCCGGCGGCACGACCCTCTTCGTCGGCACCGTGCGCAACCACGACGGCGGCGCCGACGTCGACGCGCTCGGCTACTCCTGCCACCCCACGGCCGAGGCGGAGCTGCGCCGCGTCGCCGAGAAGGTCGTCGCGAACCACCCGGTCCGCGCCCTGGCCGCCGTCCACCGCGTGGGCGACCTGGAGGTCGGCGACATCGCGGTCGTCGTGGCCGTCTCCTGCCCCCACCGCGCAGAGGCCTTCGAGGCCTGCCGCAGGCTCATCGACGACCTCAAGCACGAAGTACCCATTTGGAAGCACCAGACCTTCTCGGACGGGACCGAGGAGTGGGTGGGTTCCTGCTAGGGAGCACCGGGAAGCAAGGCGACGCGCCGACAGGGCGTAGCCGAACGCCCGATTTGCGTAACCGACCCCCGCGCGCGAGCGTTGACGACACGGATGAAACAGTCTGCTGATCAACTCACTGGGGATGGGAGGTCGGAATGGCAGCGCTGGCCTGGTTGCTGATTCCGCTTTTCGCAGTCGTCGGCGCGGCGATATGGGGAAGCTGGGCTTCGAGGAACAAGACCATAGGCGACGTGGCCGAACTCGCCGGTTACGCCCGCTTCCGGGACGCGATGGAACGCGCCCACCCCACGCCCCCCGAATCCGTCCGCCCCGAACGCGAAGACTCCGCCCGTCCCGCGCTCTCCGATTCCGCCCGCCACGAGCGCGAACCGGCCGCGGCCGCCACCGCCGTCACCCCCTCCTCCTCCGGCTGACGCGGGCCGCCCCGTACGGACCCGCCCCGAGGGTGCACCCATGGGCGAGTCCCGTACTGTCGTTCCATGCCACGCCGCACCGCGACGATGCTCGCCTCCACCCTGGTCCTGATCTGCCTGCTCATCGCCGGCGTTCTGATCCCGGTGCCGTACGCGGAGATGAGCCCCGGCCCGACGGTCAACACCCTCGGTGAGGCCAGGGGGGAGCCCGTCCTCCAGATCTCCGGACGCAAGACGTACCCGACCGACGGCCACCTCAACATGACGACGGTCCGGGTCACCAGCGCGGACTACAAGATGAACGCCGTCGAGGCCGTCTACGGCTGGCTCGCCCACGACAACGTGGTGGTGCCGCACGACACGCTCTACCCGGACGGCAAGACCGAGGAGCAGTCGAGCCAGGAGAACGCCGAGGAGTTCAGCCAGTCCCAGGAGAGCGCCAAGGTGGCGGCCCTCGGGGAGCTGGGCATCCCGGTGGTCTCCCGGGTCGTCGTCGCCATGGTGGTCAAGGGCGCCCCGGCCGAGGGCAAGCTGCACGCCGGGGACGTCGTCAAGGCCGTCGACGGCGTGCCGATCACCGACCAGAGCGGCGTCGCGGCGCAGGTGACGAAGCGGAAGCCCGGCCAGAAGGTCGAGTTCACGATCGTCCCCGCCAAGGAGGCGGCCGCCGCCGAGAAGGCGGGCAAGGAGCCGACCGCCACGCGGAAGGTGGTCATCACGACCACCACCTCCGAGGAGGGCGACCGGGCGGTCGTCGGCATCCAGGCCGGCACCGACCACGTCTTCCCGTTCACGATCGACATCAAGCTGGCCGACGTCGGCGGCCCCAGCGCCGGGCTGATGTTCGCGCTCGGCATCATCGACAAGCTCACCCCGGAGAGCCTCACGGGCGGCCGGTTCGTCGCCGGCACCGGCACCATCGACGACAAGGGGAAGGTCGGCCCGATCGGCGGCATCGAGATGAAGCTGGTCGGCGCGCGCAACGCGGGCGCCGAGTACTTCCTCACCCCGGCCGACAACTGCGCCACGGCCGCCTCCGACATCCCCGACGGACTCACCCTCGTCAAGGTCGACACCATCGACGACGCCACGAAGTCCCTGGAGAAGCTCCGCAAGGGCGACACGGCGTCCCTGCCGAGCTGCTCGAAGGACTGAGACCACGCGGAAACGGAGGGGCGCCCGACCGGACCGGTCGGGCGCCCCCTCCTCCGTGCGTACGGCCCTCAGCCCTCGAAGGTGGCCGCCAGCGCCTCCGCGAGCCCCGGCACCAGGTCCGGGCCCGTCAGGACCTCGGTCGCCGAGTCCTTCTCGCGCAGCCGGATCGCCGCCTCGCGCGCCCCGCCCCGCAGCACCGCCACGGTCATCCGGACCTCCTGGCGGTCCGGGTGGCCGGCCACCCACGTGGCGAGCTGCTTCTCGCTCAGCCCCTGCGGAACCTGGGCCTCCGCCGACGGGGGCAGCATCAGCCGCTCCACCGTCATGGCGCAGCCGGCGACGGCGTCGGGCCAGGCGACCGTGCCGAGGAACTCGTCGAGCGGCTTCCCGCGCGGCAGCTTGTCCTGCTCGATCGGGGTGTAGGAGGCGGCGTCGTCGCCCAGGCCGAGCTGGGAGGCCAGCCGGGGCTCCTGGGCGCGCAGGCGGGCGGTGTCGACCAGGGCGAACAGGCGGGCGGGCTGGTCCCAGCCGAGGCCCGCCGCGTACTCGTCGATCTCGAGCACCGCGCGGGTGAGGGGGCTCGCGGCCATCGCCGGGCCGGAGGGGGAAACGTTGGACATGACCAACATCCTGCCTCCTCTTCCCCCGAAGCCGGGAACTAGGTAAAGCCTCGGTAAGTTGCATCAGTGGGCCCTACGATCGCGGGGCCTGCTTTCAGACCCACCAAGCACGCATCGACACGCATCGACACACGTCGACACCGAGACGCATCAACATCGAGGGGCGCACGTTGGCTTTCCAGATGCCGGACCGCGGCGGAGGCCCGTCAGGGCCAAGGATGAGAGTCGGCCGGCCGTCCCGGCGGGCCCGTACCCTGCTCATGACACTCGGGGTCCTGGCCGTCCTGGCCATGGCGTTCGTGATGTTCGCCGGGTTCTGGACGGACTGGCTCTGGTACCGCTCGGTCCACTACTCGTCCGTGTTCACCACCACACTGTGGACCAAGATCGGCCTCTTCGCGGTCTTCGGCCTCCTGATGGGCCTGGCCGTCGGCTTCAACATCTGGCTGGCGCACCGGCTGCGGCCGCCGCTCAGCGCGATGTCCCTGGAGCAGCAGAGCCTCGACCGGTACCGGATGGGCCTGGCGCCCTTCAAGAAGTGGGTGCTGCTCGCGGTCACGGCCCTGGTGGCCCTGATCGCCGGCGCCTCCGCCTCCGGCCAGTGGCGCACCTGGCTGATGTGGATCAACGGCGTGAAGTTCGGCCAGAAGGACCCGCAGTTCGGGCTCGACGTGTCGTTCTACGCCTTCGACCTGCCCTGGTACCGCTTCCTGCTCGCGTTCGGCTTCGCCGCCGCCGTCCTGTCGCTGATCGCCGCCGCGCTCACCCACTACCTGTACGGCGGGCTGCGGGTCACCAGCCCGGGCGCCCGCGCCACCGCCGCCGCCACGGGCCACCTCTCGGTGCTCCTCGGCGTCTTCGTGTCGCTGAAGGCCGTGGCGTACTGGCTCGACCGGTACGGCCTGGCCGTGAAGTCCAGCGACTTCAAGGCCACCGGCAACTGGACGGGCCTGCGGTACGTCGACGCCAACGCGTACCTGCCGGCGAAGACCATCCTCTTCTGCATCGCCGCGATCTGCGCCGTGCTGTTCTTCGCGACGCTCTGGCGCCGCACCTGGCAGCTCCCGGTGATCGGCTTCGGCCTGATGGTGCTCTCCGCGGTCCTGATCGGCGGCCTATACCCGGCCATCGTGCAGAAGTTCCAGGTCCAGCCGAACGAGCAGGCCAAGGAAGCGCCGTACATCCAGAAGAACATCGACGCGACCCGCAAGGCGTACGCGATCGACGGGACGAAGCCCGAGAACTACTCGGGCAAGTCGACGGTCAAGGACAAGGACCGGCTGCGGACGGACGCCGAGACGGCGGCCAGCTACCGGATCCTCGACCCGAACATCGTCTCGCCCACGTTCCAGCAGCTGGAGCAGAAGCGGAAGTACTACCAGTTCCCGACCACCCTGGACGTGGACCGCTACCAGGGCAAGGACACCGTCATCGGTCTCCGCGAGCTCAACATCCGGGGCATCCCGAAGCGGAACTGGATCAACGACCACTTCACCTACACCCACGGCTACGGCGCGATCATGGCCACGGGCACGCAGACCGACGCCAACGGCTCCCCGGTCTTCACCGAGTCCGGTCTGCCGACCACCGGCCAGCTCCCGAAGTACGAGCAGCGGATCTACTACGGCGAGAAGACCGACCAGTACTCGATCGTGGGCGGGCCCCAGCGGGAGCTCGACTACGAGGAGAACGGCGAGAAGACCACCAGCTACACGGGGAAGAGCGGCGTCAGCCTCTCCAGCGCCTTCAACCGCGCCGCGTACGCGGTGGCCTTCAGCGAGCCGCAGATCCTCTACTCGGGGGCCATCGGCGACGGCTCGCGGATCCTCTACAACCGCACGCCCAAGGAGCGCGTCGAGGCCGTCGCGCCCTGGCTGACCATCGACGGCGACGCCTACCCGGCGGTCGTCGGCGGCCGGATCCAGTGGATCGTCGACGCGTACACGACGACCAACGGCTACCCGTACGCTTCGCGCACCACGCTCGGCGACAGCACGGCCGACTCGCTGACCGTCGGCAACCAGCAGCGCACGGTCGTCGCCCAGCAGAACCAGGTCAACTACATCCGCAACTCGGTGAAGGCCACCGTCGACGCCTTCGACGGCACGGTGAAGCTGTACCAGTGGGACACCCAGGACCCGGTCCTCAAGACCTGGATGAAGGCCTTCCCGGACACGGTCGAGCCGAAGTCCTCGATCAAGGGCGACCTCCTGGAGCACCTGCGCTACCCGCAGGACATGTTCAAGGTCCAGCGCGAGCTGCTGACCCGCTACCACGTCACCGACCCGGCGCAGTTCTACAGCGGCTCGGACGCCTGGCAGGTGCCGGACGACCCGACCAACAAGGACGGCAACGCGGTCCCGCCGTACTACCTGAGCATGAAGATGCCCGGGGACACGGCGCAGCGCTTCTCGCTGACGACGACGTTCACGCCGAACGGGCGGCCCAACCTGGGCGGCTTCATGGCGGTCGACGCCGACGCCACCAGCAAGGAGTACGGCCGGCTGAGACTGCTGCGGGTCACCCAGGACGTGCCCGGCCCGGCCCAGGTGCAGAGCAAGCTCAACGGCCTGCCGTCCGTGGCCCAGTTCGTCCGGGACCTGAAGGGCGCCGACTCCGACATCCAGTACGGCAACCTGCTGACCGTGCCGCTCGACGGCGGGTTCCTGTACGTCGAGCCGGTCTACGCCCAGGGACGGAACGCGCTCTACCCGCTCCTGAAGAAGGTCGCCGTGTCGTACGTGGACGCGGACCAGCCCGCGGGTGACACGACCAAGGACACCACGGTGTTCGAGGACAACCTCACCGAGGCGCTCAACGCGGTCTTCGGGGTGGACGCGCCGACGCAGCCGACGCCGGAGCAGCCCACGCCCGAGCAGCCGGGCACCACGCCTCCGCCGCCGGCGTCGAACGACGCCGCGCTGAAGCAGGCGATCGCCGACGCCCAGAAGGCGTACGACGCCGGCGAGGCCGCCCTGCAGAAGCAGGACTGGGGCGCGTACGGCAGGGCCCAGGAGGACCTCCAGGCGGCCCTCCAGCGGGCCGCGGAGGCCGGGGCGAAGCTCAAGTCACCGTGAGCAGGCGGCTGACCTGAGGTTTTCCACCTCCGCGTCGTGATACTGTTACGTCACCGACGCGGGGTGGAGCAGCTCGGTAGCTCGCTGGGCTCATAACCCAGAGGTCGCAGGTTCAAATCCTGTCCCCGCTACTCTGTGGCAAACGAGGGCCCGGATCCATAAGGATCCGGGCCCTCGTCGTGTGTCGACGTGCCAGGGGGTACCGAAGAGCGGTAGGGAAGGGGCGAGTTGGCGTGAGTCGTGTTTGACTTGTCTCTCTGTGGGCATGTCGACAAAACGCTGAGTGACCTCACTGGCTGCGGTTTACCAGGTGTGCTCGGGTGGCGGGTGGTGCGACGATGGTATTTATGGGGGACAGGGCAACTCTGTTGGAGACAGGGCGGTTTGTGCAGCGGCATGCCAGGAACGCCGCGGACGAGATCATCGAGGCGGCGGGGGTGCTCGACGCGCTCCCCGGCACCACCGCCGCGACCGATGCCGTCACCGAGAACGAGACCGAGACCGAGACGGAGGCCCGGCACCGCCGCGCCGCCGAGCGCGGCGACCTCGCCTCCACGAGCGCCCTCGGCGCGCTGCTGCTGCGCCGCGGCGACCTCGACGGCGCCGAGCCCTACCTGCGCGCCGCCACCGCCGAGGGGGACCGCGCCGCCGCCAACAACCTGGGCGTCCTGCTGCACCAGCGCGGCTACGCCGACGAGGCCGCCGGCTGGTGGCGGGTCGCCGCCGTCGCCGGCTCCGCCCCCGCCGCCCACGCCCTCGGCCGCCACCACCGCGAGCGCGGCGACGAGCCCGCCGCCGAGTACTGGCTGCGCCAGGCCGCCGAGCAGGGCCACGCCCTCGGCGCGTACGCCCTCGCCGACCTCCTGGAGCACCGCGGCGACGTCGGCGCCGAGCGCTGGCTGCGCGCCGCCGCCGAGCAGGGCCACCGCGAGGCCGCCTACCGCCTCGCCATGGCCCTGGAGCGGCGCGCCACCGAGACCACCCGCGGTCCGCACGCCACCGGCACCCGGCTCCCGGTCCCCGGCGCCGCCAGGAGCGCCGCGGCCCCCGGCGCCCTGCTGCCCGACGGCCCCCCGGCCGCCGAGCCCGGAGGCGAACTCGCCGAGGCCGAGCAGTGGTTCCGGCAGGCCGCCGCGCGCGGCCACCGGCGGGCCGCGCTCCACCTCGGCGCCATCCTGGAGCAGCGCGGCGACCTCAAGGAGGCCGGCCGCTGGTACCTCAGCTCCGCCAAGGAGGGCGAGGCCAGGGCCGCCTGCGCGCTCGGCTTCCTGCTCCGCGACGCGGGCGACGAGGAGAGCGCCGCCGTGTGGTGGCTGCGGGCCGCCCAGGACGGCGACGGCAACGCCGCCAACGCCCTGGGGGCCCTGCACGCGGCCCGGGGCGAGCAGCAGACCGCCGAGCGCTGGTACCGGGCCGCCATGGACGCCGGCGACGTCAACGGCGCCTACAACCTCGGGCTGCTCTGCGCCGCCCAGGACCGCATCCCCCAGGCCGAGCAGTGGTACCGGCGGGCCGCCTACGCGGGCCACCGCGAGGCCGCCAACGCGCTGGCCGTCCTGCTCCTCCAGGCCGGTGACGCGAACGGCGCCGAGCCGTGGTTCTCCAAGGCCGCCGAGGCCGGCAGCGTGGACGCCGCCTTCAACCTGGGCATCCTGCACGCCGGGCGCGACGACGACCGCACGGCCCTCGTCTGGTACGAGCGGGCCGCCGCCGCCGGGCACACCGAGGCCGCCCTCCAGGTCGGCATCGCCGCCCTGCGCGACGGCGACGAGCAGACCGCCGAGCGGCACCTGCGGTGCGCGGCGGGCGGCGGCAGCGCCGAGGCCGCCTTCCGGCTCGCCTCGGTCCTCGACGCGCGCCGCCCCGAGCCCGGCCCCGCCGTGCTCGGCGCGCCCCGCGAGGAGAGGAGCGAGTGCGAGGAGTGGTACGAGCGGGCCGCCCGGCAGGGCCACCGGCGCGCCCAGGTGCGGGTCGGGATGCTCGCCGCCGCGCGCGGCGACCTGGCCGAGGCCGACCGCTGGTACCGCGAGGCCGCCGAGGCGGGCAGCCGCAACGGCGCCTTCAACCTGGGGCTGCTGCTCGCCCGCGAGGGCAGCGAGCGCGAGGCCTCCCTCTGGTGGACCCGGGCCGCCCGGGCCGGTCACGGCCGCGCCGCGCTCCGGCTCGCACTGCTCGCGGCGCGCCGGGGCGAGCTGACCGAGGGGCGCCGCTGGTGCGCCCGCGCGGTGGAGCTGGGCCCGGCGGAGGTGGCCGAGCGGGCGGCGCGGCTGAGCGAGGCGCTGCACCAGGAGCTCACCGCGTGACGGCCGGTCCAGGGGGTGACGGCCGGTCCAGGGGGTGGCGGGCGTTAACGGATTTGCGCTGGTGACGGAGGGCCCGTAAGGTTGGGTTCACCGACGCGGGGTGGAGCAGCTCGGTAGCTCGCTGGGCTCATAACCCAGAGGTCGCAGGTTCAAATCCTGTCCCCGCTACTCAGTGGCAAACGAAGGCCCGGATCCGATTCGCTCGGATCCGGGCCTTCGTCGTACAGGCGTATACGTGTGCGGAAAAGGGCCCCCGCCGGAGCGGGGGCCTTCTCGTGCGCGGCTCAGGCCGTCGTGGCGCAGCTCGGGCAGATGCCCCGGTACGTGACCTCGACCTCGGAGATCGTGAAGCCGAAGCGCTCGCTGTCCGGCAGGTCCGCCAGCGGGTCGCCGCCCGGCTGCACGTCGCGGATCGCGCCGCAGCGGCCGCAGACCAGGTGCTGGTGCGGACGGTGGGCGTTCGGGTCGTACCGCTTGGCGCGTCCGTCGGTGGCCACCTCGATGACCTCGCCGAGGGTGACCATCTCGCCCAGCGTGTTGTAGACGGTCGCGCGCGAGATCTCGGGCAGCCGCGTCACGGCGCGCGCGTGCACCTCGTCGGCGGTCAGGTGCACATGGTCCCCGTCGAGGACTTCGGCCACGACGCGCCGCTGCGCGGTCATGCGCCAGCCACGTCCGCGCAGTCGTTCCAACAGGTCGCTCATGAGGGTCAGCCTAACAGTCGGTGACAAGATCGCGAACGAGTGTGAGTTTGGAGTCCTCCTCGGTTTATATCTCTGCTTGACTTGGACTTAGTCCAATGTAGGATCGTGCTCGGCACTGGCCACGGCCCGTGAGGGGCGGGCCGGAGACAGGACACAGGCATGACGCAGGAGGCGCACGTGACGCAGGGACCGCTCACCACGGAGGCCGGGGCTCCGGTCACCGACAACCAGAACAGCGAGACCGCGGGCGTCGGCGGGCCGGTCCTCGTCCAGGACCAGCTCCTCCTGGAGAAGCTCGCCCACTTCAACCGCGAGCGGATTCCGGAGCGCGTGGTCCACGCGCGCGGGGCGGGCGCCTACGGCACCTTCACCGTGACCCGGGACGTCTCGCGGTGGACGTGCGCCGCCTTCCTCTCCGAGGTCGGCAAGGAGACCGAGACCTTCCTGCGCTTCTCCACGGTGGCGGGCAGCCTCGGCTCGGCCGACGCGGTCCGCGACCCGCGCGGCTGGGCGCTGAAGTTCTACACCGAGGAGGGCAACTACGACCTCGTCGGCAACAACACCCCGGTGTTCTTCGTCAGGGACGCCGTCAAGTTCCCCGACTTCATCCACACCCAGAAGCGCGACCCGTACACCGGCTCCCAGGAGGCGGACAACGTCTGGGACTTCTGGGGCCTCTCCCCGGAGTCGACGCACCAGGTCACCTGGCTCTTCGGCGACCGCGGCATCCCCGCCTCGTACCGCCACATGAACGGCTACGGCTCGCACACGTACCAGTGGAACAACGAGGCCGGCGAGGTCTTCTGGGTCAAGTACCACTTCAAGACCGACCAGGGCATCAAGAACCTCACCCAGGCCGAGGCGAACCGGCTGGCCGGCGAGGACCCCGACTCGCACCAGCGCGACCTGCGCGAGGCCATCGAGCGCGGCGACTTCCCGAGCTGGACCGTGCAGGTCCAGATCATGCCCGCGGCCGAGGCGGCGGCCTACCGCTTCAACCCCTTCGACCTCACCAAGGTGTGGCCGCACGAGGACTACCCGCCGATCGAGATCGGCAAGCTGGAGCTCAACCGCAACCCGGAGAACGTCTTCGCCGAGGTCGAGCAGTCGGTCTTCAGCCCCGCGCACTTCGTGCCGGGCATCGGCCCGTCCCCCGACAAGATGCTCCAGGGGCGCCTCTTCGCCTACGGCGACGCCCACCGCTACCGCGTCGGCATCAACGCCGGCCACCTGCCGGTGAACCGTCCGCGCGCCACCGAGGCGCGCACGCACGCGCGTGACGGGTTCCTCTACGACGGCCGCCACGGCGGCGCGAAGAACTACGAGCCGAACAGCTTCGGCGGACCGCACCAGACCGGCCGCCCCCTGTGGCAGCCGGTCCCGGTCGCGGGCGCCACCGGCGACCACCCCGCCCCGCTCCACGCCGAGGACGACGACTTCGTCCAGGCCGGGAACCTCTACCGCCTGATGTCCGAGGACGAGAAGGGGCGTCTCGTGGAGAACCTGGCGGGCTTCATCGCCAAGGTCTCGCGCGACGACATCGCCGAGCGGGCGATCGACAACTTCCGCAGGGCGGACGGAGACTTCGGCAAGCGGCTGGAGACCGCGGTCCAGGCCCTGCGCGGCTGACGGCGGCCTGCCGAGGAAGGAGGGGCCGGCCCCCCACCCGTATCCGTACGGGCGGGGGACCGGCCCCTCCGCACGTGCTCAGGCGGCGGCGCTGTGCACCGGGATCCAGCAGCGGACGATGTCGCGGACGGAGACGATGCCGACCGGCCCGTGGTCGTCGAGGACGACCAGATGGCGGAAGCCGCCGCGGGTCATCGCCTCGGCCGCCTCCGCCAGGGTCCAGGTGGGCGCGGCGAAGACGACGTCCCGGGTGGTGTGGGCGTCGGCGGTCTCGTGGTCGGGGTTCCGGTCGGCGCCGACGGCGTCGAGGATGTCGCGCTCGGTGAGGATGCCGATGCCGCCGGAATCCCCGTCCTGGACGACGGCGGCGCCGACGCGGCGCGCCGACATCAGTCTCGCCGCCTGGCGGAGGGTGTGGGCCGGGCCGATGGTCAGGGTCACGGGGCTCATGGCGTCGCGGACGAGCATGGAAGGGACCACCTCCTGTTCGAGAACTTTTTCACAAGTTCACAAGTGGGGGGAGTCTCAGAGTGGCACCGGGGGAGGGGGCCGACAAGGGGGCGCGCGAGGCGCCCCCGGGAGCGTCGGGGGCGCGGAACCTCTTGAGGCCCGACCCGACCCGACCTGACCCGGCCCGACCTGACCCGACCTGACCCGGCCCGGCCCGGCTCTTCCCGGCTTCTCGCCTTCCCGGCTCCCCGCCTTCTCGCCCGAGGGCCGGTCAGCCCTCCTCGGGCGCCCGCTGGTTCAGGTACGCCAGCAGCTCGCCGTGGAGCAGTCCGTTGGACGCCGCCGCGTTCCCGCTGTGCGGCCCGTGCCGCCCGTCCAGGCCCGTGTACGTGCCGCCCGCCTCCTGGACCACGATCGACACCGCCGCCGTGTCCCACAGCGACAGCTCCGGCTCCGCGCAGATGTCCACGGAGCCCTCCGCGACCATCATGTACGGCCAGAAGTCGCCGTACGCCCGCGTCCGCCAGCACGCGCGCGTGAGGTCCAGGAAGCCGTCGAGCCGCCCCCGCTCCTCCCAGCCGCTCAGCGAGGAGTACGCGAACGAGGCGTCCGCCAGGGAGGAGACCTTCGAGACCCCGATCCGGGTCGCCGAGGCCAGGCTGCGGCCCGTGTACGCCCCGAGGCCCTTCGCCGCCCACCAGCGGCGGCCGAGCGCCGGGGCCGACACCACGCCCACCACCGGCTGGAAACCGGTCTCCCCGGCCTCCATCAGCGCGATCAGGGTCGCCCAGACCGGCACCCCGCGCACGTAGTTCTTCGTCCCGTCGATCGGGTCGATCACCCAGCGGCGCGGGCCCGAGCCCTCCACGCCGTACTCCTCGCCCAGGATCGCGTCGCGCGGCCTGGCCCGCTGGAGCTGACCGCGGATCAGCTCCTCCGCCGCCTTGTCGGCCTCGCTCACCGGCGTCATGTCCGGCTTCGTCTCGACCTTGAGGTCGAGCGCCTGGAAACGGGCCGTGGTGGCCGCGTCGGCGGCATCGGCGAGGACGTGGGCGAGACGCAGGTCATCGTGGTAATCGGCCATGGTCGGCACTCTATCCCCGGGCGATCCCGGCCGGCCGGACCGTCCACCGCGGCCCCGGGCTCCTTGACAGGGCGCGGACGCCTGCCGACGCTGTGTACGGGACCGTGCGCGGAGCGTGCCGGTCCCCGCACCGAAACGTACGGCCCGGGAGGCGCCGATGCCGACTGCCCGCGAGGTCCTGCTCGACGCGGCGCTCGCCGCGCTCGCGCACCGGCCCTGGTCCGCCGTGCGGATGGCCGACCTCGCCGCCGCCGCCCGGGTCTCCCGGCAGACCCTCTACAACGAGTTCGGCAGCAAGGAAGGGCTCGCCCGCGCCCTCGTGCGCAGGGAGGCCGACACCTATCTCCAAGGGGTCCGGAAGCTGCTCGCCGCCCCGGGGCCGCCCGCCCGGACCCTCGCCGTCCTCGCCGAGTGGATCGTGGCCCGGGCCGCCGCCCGGCCGGTCCTGCGGGCCCTGCTCACCGGCGCCTGGGACGCGCGGCTCCCGGCGCCCCGCCCGGCCAGGCCGGGCGCCCGGCCCGCCGCCGTCCCCGCCCAGCGCCGCGCCGACGCCGGGCCGCCCGCGCCGGGGGAGCTGGTGGCGGCGGCCGCGGCCTGCGCGGACGAGAGCTGGGCGGCCGGCTGCGAACTCGCCGTCAGGATCGCCCTCAGCCACGTCGTCGCGCCCCCGGTGCCGGGCGGCGGGACGGCCGGAGAAGTCCGGAGCGCGGGGACCCGGAGCGCGGGGGCTCAGTGCGCGGAGCCGGAGAGCTGGAGCCCGATCACGCCCGCGATCACCAGGGTGATCGAGACGATCTTGAGGGTGGAGACCACGTCACCCAGGAAGATCATGCCGTAGATCGCGGTCCCGGCCGCGCCGATCCCCGTCCACACCGCGTACGCCGGCCCCACGTCGAGCTTCCGCAGCGCCAGCGTGAGCAGACCGAAGCTGCCCAGGGCGAAGGCCGCGAAGGCGATCGTCGGCCACAGACGGGTGAAGCCGTGCGAGAGCTTGAGGCAGACCGCGAAACCCGTCTCCAGGAACCCCGCCACCACCACCAGCAGCCACGCCATCGTCAGTGCCTCCCACGCCGTCGGTGACCGCTTCGTCGCACTTGGTGCGATTATGCACTTACCTGTACCGAACGGGCGGTAAGCGCGGGCGGGTCACCGGTGAACGGAGGCGCCGGTGAACACGGGCGGGTCAGTCGCCCTCGCGCCGCTCCCGGGTCGCGAGGAGCCGCCGCAGCGAGACGAGCCGCGCCGGATCGGCGTGCCCCTCCGCCACGTACGCGTCGAGGGCGCAGTCCGGCTCGTCGTGGCTGCACGCGCGCGGGCAGTTCTCCGTACCCGGTACGAGGTCGGGGAACGCGAGGATCACCCGGGACGGGTCCACGTGGTTCAGGCCGAAGGAGCGCACGCCCGGGGTGTCGATCACCCAGCCGCCCTCCTCGTCGTCGAGCGGCAGGGCGAGCGCCGAGGTCGTGGTGTGCCGACCGCGACCCGTGACCGCGTTCACCACGCCGGTGGTGCGCCGCCGTTCCGGCGGCACCAGTGCGTTGACCAGGGTCGTCTTGCCGACACCGGAGTGCCCCACGAACGCGGTGGTCCTGCCCTTGAGGTGCGCGCGCACCCGCTCGGCGGCGGCCCCGTCGACGAACTCGTCCCGGGTGGTCACCACGTACGGCACGCCGAGCGCCCCGTACATCTCCAGGAGCGCGTCCGGCGGCGCCAGGTCCGACTTGGTGAGCACGAGCAGCGGGGAGAGGCCGCCGTCGTACGCGGCGACCAGGCAGCGGTCGATCAGCCGGGGCCGCGGCTCGGGGTCGGCGAGCGCGGTGACGATCGCCAGCTGGTCGGCGTTGGCGACGACCACCCGCTCGTACGGGTCGTCGTCGTCGGCGGTGCGGCGGAGCACCGAGGAGCGCTCCCCGATGCGCACGATCCGGGCCAGGGTGTCCTTCTCGCCGGACAGGTCACCGACGAGCGAGACCCGGTCGCCGACCACGGCGGCCTTGCGGCCCAGCTCGCGCGCCTTCATCGCCGTCACGGGCCGGTCGTCCACCAGACAGGTCAGCCGGCCCCGGTCGACGGTGAGGACCATGCCCTCGACGGCGTCCTCGTGCTTCGGCCGGATGCTGGTCCGGGGGCGGGTCCCCTTGCGGTTGGGCCGCTGGCGGATGTCGTCCTCGTCGGTGTGCTTGCCGTAGCGCCGCATGGCTCAGACCCCGAGCATTTCGGTCCACATCGTCGGGAAGTCGGGCAAGGTCTTGGCCGTCGTCGCCACGTCCTCGATCTCCACGCCCTCGACCGCCAGGCCGATGACCGCGCCCGCCGTCGCCATCCGGTGGTCGTGGTACGTGCGGAAGACGCCGCCGTGGAGCGGGCGCGGGCGGATGTGCAGACCGTCCTCGGTCTCCGTCACGTCCCCGCCCAGCTCGTTGATCTCCTTGGTGAGCGCCGCGAGCCGGTCCGTCTCGTGCAGCCGCAGATGGGCGACCCCGCGCAGGGTGGAGGGGGAGTCGGCGAGGGCCGCGACCGCCGCGATGCCCGGGGTCAGCTCACCGACCTCGCCGAGGTCCACGTCGATGCCGTGGATCCGGCCCGTGCCGGTGAAGGTCAGACCCCCGTCCGTCAGCTCGCAGGAACCACCCATCCCGGTGAAGATCTCCCGCAGCGCGTCACCGGGCTGGGTGGTCCGCGCGGGCCAGTCCCGGACCGTCACCCGGCCGCCGGTCACCAGGGCGGCGGCCAGGAACGGCTGGGCGTTCGACAGGTCTGGCTCCACGACCAGGTCGCGGCCGCGCAGCGCGGAGGAGGCCACCCGCCACACGTCCGGCTCGCCGCCGTGCTCCGGCTCGTCCACCCGGGCGCCGACCGCGCGCAGCATGTCGACCGTCATCCGGATGTGCGGCATCGAGGGCAGCCGCGACCCCACGTGCCGCACCTCCACGCCCTGGTTGAAGCGGGGCGCCGAGAGCAGCAGGGCGCTGACGAACTGGGAGGACGAGGAGGCGTCGATCTCGACCGTGCCGCCGTCCAGGCCCCCGGTGCCGTGCACGGTCATCGGCAGTGCGCCCCGGCCCTCGTCGTCGATCCGGGCGCCGAGCGCGCGCAGCGCGTCGATCACGCCGTGCAGCGGACGCTCGTGGGAGCGCGGGTCGCCGTCGAAGCGCACCGGCCCTTCGGCGAGCGCCGCGACCGGCGGCAGGAAGCGCATGACCGTGCCCGCGTTGCCGACGTCGACGGTCGCGGGGCCGCGCAGCGGCGCGGGGATGATCCGCCAGGCCTCGCCGGACCCGTCCGGGCCCACCCCCTCCTCGATCCTCACGCCGAGGGTGCGCAGGGCCTCGGCCATCAGGAGGGTGTCCCGGGAGCGCAGGGGGCGGCGCAGCCAGCCGGGCTCGGCGGCCAGCGCGGCGAGCACCAGGGCGCGGTTGGTGACCGACTTCGACCCGGGCACGGTGACGGTCGCGTCGACGGCGCCGCGCGCGTACGGAGCGGGCCAGAGGTCGGTGGACGGGTCGGTGTGCGGGGAAGCTGCTGCGGTCATGCTCCTCACTGTACGGGGGTGTCAGAGGCGCAGAAGCCAGCGCCCGCCGCCGATCAGGCAGCAGATCGACACCGTGTGGAAGAAGGCCAGCCACACTCCGGCGGGCACGTGGGTGAGCCGCGCGAGCTGGTCCGCGTCCGAGTCCGGGGTGCCGCCCCGGCGCCGCTTCGCCTGGAGCTCGAAGGCCGGCCGGACACCGCCCAGAAGGAGGAACCAGACCGCCGCGCAGGCGAAGGCGCCCTGCACGTCGGGCCCGGTGAACAGGGAGACGAGGAGGAACGCGGCGCCCGTCAGCAGGACGGTGAGGATCCCGTACGCGTTGCGGACCATCACGAGCAGCGCGAGGAGCAGCGCGGTCGCGGCCCACAGCAGCAGCGTGGTCCGGTGGGTGCCGATCAGGGCCGCGCCACCGAGGCCGAGCAGCGGGGCCGCCGGATAGCCGGCGGCCAGCGTGAGAACTATCCCGAGGCCGGTCGGGCGGCCCCGGGACACGGTCAGACCGCTGGTGTCCGAGTGCAGCCTGATCCCTTCGAGGCGGCGGCCGGTGGCCAGGGCGACGATGCCGTGACCGCCCTCGTGGGCGATGGTGATCGCGTTGCGGGCCGGCAGCCAGAGCCCGCGGACCACGACGAGGACCAGCGCGCAGCCGGCGGTGGCCCAGACGATCCACTCGTCCGGGGCGGGCTGGGTGCCGAGGATGTCGTTCATTCGGCGGAAGGCTCCTCGGTAGCGGGCGGGATCGTGGCAGTGTGGCACGTATGTGCGGACGCTTTGCATCGAGTCGACGGCCCGAGGACCTCGTGGAGACCTTCGGGGTGGAGCAGTGGGACCCGGAGGAGACCCTGGCCCCCGACTGGAACGTGGCCCCCACCAAACGGGTCTGGGCCGTTCTGGAGCGTCCTCTGAAGGACGCGGATTCCAAGGAGCCGGTTCGCCAGCTCCGCACCCTGAAGTGGGGACTCGTCCCCTCCTGGTCGAAGAACCCGGACGGCGCCGCCCGGATGATCAACGCACGGGCCGAGACCCTCCACGAGAAGCCCTCCTTCAAGCGCGCCTTCGCCTCCCGCCGCTGCATCATTCCCGCCGACGGCTACTACGAATGGGTGACCGGGACCGCCGAGCGGGACCTGGAGGTCGAGGGGAAGAAGAAGCGGCCGCGGAAGCAGCCGTACTTCGTGACCCCGGCGGACGGCTCGGTCTTCGCGATGGCGGGACTGTACGAGTTCTGGCGCGACAAGACCCTCCCCGACGACCACCCCTCCTCCTGGTGGGTGACCTGCTCGGTGATCACCACGGAGGCGGAGACCGGGCCGCTGGGCGTGGCCCCGGCCGAGGGCCCCCGCTCGCTCGCCGAGATCCACCCCCGGATGCCGCTGATGCTGACGGAGGACCGCTGGGACGCCTGGCTCTCCCCGGAGAACGGCGAGCTCGAAGAGCTGCGCGGACTGCTCGCCCCGCCGCCGGAGGGCCTGATGCGGGCCTACCCGGTGCCGACGGCCGTCAGCAACGTGCGCAACAACGGCCCCGAACTCCTGACGGAGCTGGAGGGCCCGGAGGAGGGCACGCTCTTCTGAACCGCCGCCGCGCGGCAGGATGGGGACGTGACCGATGAAGCCACCGGCGCCGTGACCGCCGACGTGACCGACGGAGCGGCGCGCCGCGAGACCGTCCCCACCGACGCCGGAGACGCCCGCGTCACCTGGTACGAGCCGGACGCGGGCCCGGAGCCGTGGGCCGTCCTCGCCCTCGGCCACGGCGCCGGCGGCGGGATCGAGGCCCGCGACCTCCGGGCCCTGGCCGGGGCGCTGCCCGCCCGGGGCGTGACCGTCGCCCTCGTGGAGCAGCCCTGGCGGGTCGCGGGCAAGAAGCTCGCGCCCGCTCCGAAGACCCTCGACACCGCCTGGCGCGGCCTCTGGCCCGCCCTCGCGAAGCCCGGCCTCCCCGTGGTCGCGGGCGGCCGCAGCGCCGGCGCCCGGGTCGCCTGCCGCACCGGACGCGAACTGGGCGCCCTCGCCGTCCTCGCCCTGGCCTTCCCGCTGCACCCGCCGGGCAGGCCCGAGAAGTCCCGCGCCGGCGAACTCCTCGGCACCGGCCTGCCCACCCTCGTGGTCCAGGGCGGCAACGACCCCTTCGGCCGCCCCGAGGAGTACCCGGACGGCCCGTACCGCCTCGTCGCCGTCCCGTACGGGGACCACGGCCTCGCCCTGCCCAAGCGCGCGCCCCTCGGACAGGAGGAGGCCCTCGCCCTCCTCGTGGACGGCGTCGCCGACTGGCTGGACGCCCTGCGCTGACGCCCCGTCCGTCCCCTCCCCGGCCCGGGAATGCCGAACGGAGGACCGCTGTTGTTCCGTACGTCGTACGACAGCAGGGAAGAGCAAGGAGAGGGAGTCCGTCGCATGGGTTCGACCATCTGCCCGGAGCGCGCGCAGGGCGCTGACCTCGACTGGACGGTGCTGCCCGCGCCCAAGGGCGCCCCGATTCGGGCGGCGGGCGGAGCGGTTCCTCGTCTATCCTCCGAAACGAGCGGGTCCGCCCTCGGGCTCGCCGCCGCGCTGGAGGAGGTGGGTCCGGTCACTGGGACCGACACAGGGACCGACGACGGCCCCGAGGAGACGACCGAGGAGCGCAACGCGCGCTTCGAGCGGGACGCCCTCGGCTACCTCGACCAGATGTACTCGGCCGCGCTGCGGATGACGCGCAACCCCGCGGACGCGGAGGACCTGGTGCAGGAGACCTACGCCAAGGCGTACGGGTCCTTCCACCAGTTCCGCGAGGGCACCAACCTCAAGGCGTGGCTGTACCGCATCCTCACGAACACCTTCATCAACTCGTACCGCAAGAAGCAGCGCGAACCCCAGCGCAGCGCCGCCGAGGAGATCGAGGACTGGCAGCTCGCCCGCGCCGAGTCGCACATGTCGACCGGTCTGCGCTCCGCCGAGTCCCAGGCCCTCGACCACCTTCCCGACTCCGACGTGAAGGAAGCGCTGCAGGCGATCCCCGAGGAGTTCCGCATCGCCGTCTACCTCGCCGACGTCGAGGGCTTTGCGTACAAGGAGATCGCGGACATCATGGGGACACCCATCGGTACGGTGATGTCCCGACTGCACCGGGGCCGCCGCCAGCTGCGCGGCATGCTCGAGGACTACGCCCGCGACCGCGGGCTGGTCCCCGCGGGTGCCGGAGAGTCGTCGAACGATCTGAAAGGCTCGGGCTCATGAGCTGCGGAGAGCCGCACGAGACGGACTGCTCGGAGGTCCTGGACCACCTCTACGAGTTCCTCGACAACGAGATGCCCGACAGCGACTGCACCAAGTTCGAGGTGCACTTCGAGGAGTGCTCCCCGTGCCTGGAGAAGTACGGCCTGGAGCAGGCCGTGAAGAAACTGGTCAAGCGCTGCTGCGGCAGTGACGACGTCCCCACCGACCTGCGGGCCAAGGTCATGGGCCGGATCGAGCTGATCCGCTCCGGGCAGCCGGCGCCCGAGGAGGACGTCACGGCGGGCGCGCCCGTGACGTCCACCCCGCAGGAGTAGGGCCGGGGAGCCATCCCCGCGACCGACGGGAACGGAGGCCGCCGCGACGCGATCGCGGCGGCCTCCGGCGTAAGTCGGCTTGTATCACCCGAAGGTGCGAATCGCTCCCGGCGCGCCGTCGCGGGCCGCCCGACTCGCTAGCGTGACGGGGATGATGGGCGTGAAGACCATTCCCCCGGCGGCCCGCGCGTACATCGGCTGTGCCCTGCTCGCCGCCGGCGCGTGCGTCCTGCCCGCGCTGCGCCCCGGCGCGCCCTGGGGGACGATCGCGCTCCTCGCCGCCCTGTACGCGCTCTGCGAGCTGCCCGCCCGCTGTCCCCTCCCGGGGCGCGCGCTCGGCGGCTCCGTCCCCCTGGGCACCGGCTCCTTCTTCCCCGTCCTCCTCGCCGCCGCGCTGCTCCTGCCGCCCGCCGCCGCCGCGCTCGCCGCCGTGCCCGGCAGCCTCCTCGCCCGCGTCGAGGAACCACCGGCCGCGCCCCGCCGCGCCTGGCGGGCCGCCGCGACCGCCCTCGCCGTCTGGGCCGCCGCCCACGCCGCCGGGGCCCTGGGCGGCCCGGCCGCCCTCGGGAACGACCGGGACGCCCCCGACCTCCCGTACGCGCTGCTGCCCGCCGGCGCCGCCGCCCTCGCCCTCTGCCTGGTCCTGACCGCCCTCGACGGCGGCATCCGCGCCACCGTCGAGGGACCGCCCCCGCGGGCCGCCTGGCGCGGGCTTCTCGGCCGGGCGCTCGCCCCGCACCTCGTGCACGGCCTCGCCGGGCTGATGATGGGCGTCCTGTGGCGCAGCGGCCACGGACCGGTCGCGGGCCTCTTCGTGCTCCTCCCCATGTACATCTCCTGCTGGGTCTTCGCCCAGTACCACCGCGAGCGCGCCGCCCACCGGGCCACCATCCGCGCCCTCGTCCAGGCCGTCGACCTCAAGGACCGCTACACCCGCGGCCACAGCGAGCGCGTCGGCCACGCCTCCGTCCTCATCGCCCGCGAACTCGGCATGCCCGAGGAGCGGCTCGACGCCGTCCGCTTCGCCGGCATCCTGCACGACGTCGGGAAGCTGGGCGTGCCCACCCGGGTGCTCCGCAAGGACGGGCCCCTCACCCCCGAGGAGCGCCGGGTCATCGAGCTGCACCCCGAGTACGGGCACGAGATCGTCCGGGGCATCGGCTTCCTCGACGAGGCCAGGGACGCGATCCTCCACCACCACGAACGCATGGACGGCAGCGGCTACCCCTACGGGCTGCGCGGCGAGCAGATCCCCGAGTTCGCCCGGATGGTCGCCGTCGCCGACGCCTTCGACGCCATGACCTCCAACCGGTCCTACAGCCGCGCCCGGCCGGTCCCGGTCGCCGTCGCCGAACTGGAGCGGTGCGCCGGCACCCACTTCGACCCCCGGATGGTCGACGCCCTCGTCCGGGCCCTGGACCGGCACGGGTGGCGGCCCGCCGTCACCGCGGACGAGACCGCGGCCCCGCCCGGCGGGAACGTGCCCAGGGCCCGGGAGGCCTCCGCCCCGTCCCCGCCCAGGCCCTCCACCCCGCCCTCGTCCTCCGCGCCCTCCCCGTCGTCCTCCGCGCCCTCCCCGTCGTCCTCCGCGCCGTCCGGGGAGCGCGCGTGAGGCCCGGCGTGCTCACCGTCGGCGCCGTCCGCGCGGCCGCCCTGCTGCTCGGCCTCACCGCCCTCGGCGCCACCCTCCGGAACGGCCTCGACCAGCCCGGCAACGCCCTCGCCTTCGGCGCCCTCGTGGCCCTCGGCGAGCTGGCCCGCTGGGGCGCCGCCCCCGGCGAGCGGGAACCCGCGCCGCTCGCCGCCGCCGGAGCCCTCGCGTACGCCCTGCTCGGGGAGAGCGCCGGGAGCGGCACCACCCACGGCGTGCTCCAGACCGTCGCCGTCGTCACCGCCGCCGGCCTCGCCGGGATCGTCCCCCACCTCGCCCGGGGCCGGGGCCCCGGCCCCGACCACCTGGCCCGTCGCGTCCTCACCGTCGGTTTCGCCGCGCTCTGCTTCCAGCCCCTCTACAACTCGGGCGCCGTCGTCCGGCACCTCGGCGAGGGCCCGCCGTACGCCCTCTTCCTCGGGCTGCTGCTCGTCCTCACCGCCCTGTGCGACGCGGTCCTCGCGGCCCTGCTGCTCCGCGCCCTTACGGGATTCCCCTACGGCTCCCTCCTCCGCGACGAACTGCGCGCCCTCCTCGGCATCGGCTCAGCCGTCTGCGCCACCGGCGCCGTCATGGCGCTCGGCGTCGCCGCCGCCGGACTGTGGGCCCTGCCCGTGCTCGCCGTCCCGCTGCTGCTCACCCAGGTCTCCTACCGGCGGTACGAGGCCGTCCGCACCGTCAACCGGCAGACCATCGCCTCCCTCGCCCGGGCGACCGAGGTCGCCGGCTGCACCCCGCCCGGCCACGCCCACCGGGTCGCCGCCCTCAGCGCGGCCGTGGGACGCGAGCTGGGCCTCTCCGGGGCCGAGCTGACCGTCCTCGAACACGCGGCGCTCATGCACGACATCGGTCAACTCTCCCTGGCGGACCCGGTCGAGGGCGGCGCCACCGCCCTCCTGCCGGCCGAGGAGCAGCGCCGGATCGCCCTCCTCGGCGGCGAGGTCGTCCGCAGGACCGGGGTCCCGCCGGCCGTCGCCGTGATCGTCGAGCGGCAGGCCGACCCGTACCGCGAGCAGCCGCTGCCCGCCCGGATCATCCGGACCGTGAACGCCTACGACGACCTCACGGGCGCCGGGGCGGATGCCGGGCGGGGAACCGGGGTAGGAGGGGGTCCGGGCGCCGCCCTCGACGCCCTGGAACGGCTCCGGCTCGGCACCGCGCGCGACCACCACCCGGACGTCGTGGAGGGCCTGGCCAGGGTCCTGGCCCGGGACGGGGCGGTCGGGATGACCCCGGTCGTCCCCGGGTAACCCATGGGTAATGAGCGCGCGTCCGACCGGGCATGGTTGGATGCGAACAAGAGGGTGAAGCGACCGGCAGGCGGGAATCGTGAAGATCTTCGGGAAGGTACGGCATCGGCCCTCCGCCTCGTGGCGGCAGGCCACCGACCGCGCGTTCACGCTGATCGGCGACGGCCGGTACGAGGACGCGGGCGCGCTCCTCACGCGCGCGGCGGATCTGGAGCCCTGGCTCTCCGAGTCCTGGTTCAACCTGGCGCTGCTGCACAAGTTCCGCCACGACTGGGAGCAGGCGCGGGCCGCCGGACTGCGCGCGGTCGCCCTGCTCGACAAGGAGACCGGCGCCCCCGACTGGTGGAACGTCGGCATCGCCGCCACCGCCCTGCAGGACTGGCCGCTGGCCCGCCGCGCCTGGCAGGCGTACGGGCTGCGGGTGCCCGGGGCCGCCTCCGGCACGGGCGAGCCCGCCGGCATGGACCTGGGCAGCGCCGCCGTCCGGCTCTCGCCCGAGGGCGAGGCCGAGGTCGTGTGGGGCCGCCGGCTCGACCCGGCCCGGATAGAGGTGCTCTCCATCCCGCTGCCGTCCTCCGGGCGCCGCTGGGGCGAGGTCGTCCTCCACGACGGCGTGCCGAACGGCGAGCGGACCACCACCGCCGGGCCCTCCTACCCGGTCTTCGACGAGATCGAGCTGTGGGCTCCCTCGCCCGTTCCCACCTGGGTGGTCCTCCTGGAGGCCGCCACCGAGGCCGACCGGGACGCCCTGGAGCAGCTGGCCGCCGAGGCGGGCTTCGCCGCCGAGGACTGGTCGTCCTCCGTGCGGCTGCTCTGCCGGGCCTGCTCGGAGTCGACCATGCCGAGCGCCGAGGGCGAGGGCGAGCACTCCGACCCGCACGACCACAGCGAGCCGGGGCATCCCGGGCCGCTCGGACACCGCTCGCCCGGCGAGCTGTGGGTGCCGGAGCGGGAGTGCGGCATCGCGGCCCCGGCCGGTCTGGTGCGCGGGCTCCTGGACGGCTGGGTGGCGGACAGCCCGGACAGCCGCGAGTGGCGGGATCTCGAAGAGGTCTGCTGAGCGTCCCGTCCCTTCCCCGTAGGCTGTCCTCCGACGGAATCGGGTTTTCAGGAAGGCGCGGCCGGACATGGCGCAGCAGGAGACGGACGAGCAGACGCAGATCGACGACGAGGGCTTCGTCGTGGACACGGAGGACTGCGAGGCGCGTGAGCTCGCCCACCGTGAGCGCGGCAAGGCCCGCCCGATCACGGTCGTCGGCAACCCCGTGCTGCACAGGGAGTGCAAGGACGTCACCGAGTTCGGGGACGAGCTCGCGGCGCTGATCGACGACATGTTCGCCAGCCAGAAGGCCGCCGAGGGCGTGGGCCTGGCCGCGAACCAGATCGGCGTGGACCTCAAGGTCTTCGTCTACGACTGCCCGGACGACGAGGGCGTCCGGCACACCGGCGTCGTGGTCAACCCGGTGCTCCAGGAGCTGCCGGCGGACCGCCGCTTCCTCGACGACTCCAACGAGGGCTGCCTCTCGGTCCCGACCGCGTACGCCTCCCTCGCCCGCCCGGACTACGCCGAGGTCCACGGGCAGGACGCCCGGGGCAACCCGGTCAAGGTGCGCGGCACCGGCTACTTCGCCCGCTGCCTCCAGCACGAGACGGACCACCTGTACGGCCGCCTCTACATCGACCGCCTCTCCAAGCGGGACCGCAAGGACGCCCTGCGCCAGATGGAGGAGGGCACCCCGCGCTACGAGACGGTCCCGAACGCCTGATCCACGCCTTTCCGCGTCCGTACGGCGCGGTGGACGGCCCAGCCGAACACCGCGCCGACCGCGTACCAGAACAGGTCCGGCGCGTTGAACGACGTGCCGAACACGAGCCGCGCGAGCACGCTGTGCGCGGCCAGCTCCGCCGGGACGCCGCTCAGCTGGAACAGCTCCACGGCGCAGCTGAACCCGAGCGCGGTTCCTGCCGCCACCCCTGCCCTGACGCGGGGTGCGAGAAGCACCACGAGGGCCAGGACCAGCACCGTGTAAAGCGCGTCTCCCGGGTACTCGGCGACGGCCCCGGACCCCGTGGAACGGACTCCGAGTCCCACGGCGACGACCACCAGGGCCGCACCGCCCGCCCAGAGGCGCGTCCGCACACGATCCTCCGTGCCGGAGCCCGACGCCATCGCTCCACGCCTTTCTCGAAGTCGACCGGGACCTGAGAGACCGGATCCCTCCGCACCCCGGTCGCTCGGCAGCTTCAGGGCCCCGCACTCGTCGGAGTGCGGGGCCCTTCCCCGTACGGAAGCACGGACGTACGGACTAGAAGTCCTCGTCCAGGTCCACCGAGCCCTCGACCGCCACCTGGTAGGCGGACGGGCGGCGCTCGAAGAAGTTGGTCAGTTCCTGGACGCCCTGGAGCTCCATGAAGGAGAACGGGTTCTCCGAGCCGTACACCGGGGCGAAGCCGAGGCGCTGGAGGCGCTGGTCGGCGACGCACTGGAGGTACTCGCGCATCGACTCGGTGTTCATGCCCGGCAGGCCGTCGCCGCACAGGTCGCGGCCGAACTGGAGCTCCGCCTCGACGGCCTCCTTCAGCATGTCGGTGACCTGCTGCTGGAGCGCGTCGTCGAAGAGCTCGGGCTCCTCCTTGCGGACGGTGTCCACGACCTCGAAGGCGAAGTTCATGTGCATCGTCTCGTCGCGGAAGACCCAGTTGGTGCCGGTCGCCAGACCGTGCAGCAGGCCCCGGGACCGGAACCAGTACACGTAGGCGAAGGCGCCGTAGAAGAACAGGCCCTCGATGCACGCCGCGAAGCAGATCAGGTTCAGCAGGAAGCGGCGCCGGTCGGCCTGGGTCTCCAGGCGCTCGATCTTCTCGACCGAGTCCATCCAGCGGAAGCAGAACTGCGCCTTCTCGCGGATGGAGGGGATGTTCTCGACGGCGGCGAACGCGGCGGCGCGGTCCTCCGGGTCGGGCAGGTAGGTGTCGAGCAGCGTCAGGTAGAACTGGACGTGCACGGCCTCCTCGAAGAGCTGCCGGCTCAGGTAGAGCCGCGCCTCGGGGGAGTTGATGTGCTTGTAGAGCGTCAGGACCAGGTTGTTCGCCACGATCGAGTCGCCGGTCGCGAAGAAGGCGACCAGGCGGCCGATCATGTGCTGCTCACCGGGGGTGAGCTTGGCGAGGTCGGCGACGTCCGAGTGGAGGTCGACCTCCTCGACGGTCCAGGTGTTCTTGATGGCGTCCCGGTAGCGCTCGTAGAAGTCCGGGTAGCGCATGGGACGGAGGGTGAGTTCGAAGCCCGGGTCGAGCAGGTTCTTCTCGGTGTTCGGGGTGGACATTACTGGCAGGCCTCGCAGGATTCGGGGTTTTCCAGGGAGCAGGCGACCGCGTCGGGGTCGGCGACCTGCTGGACGGGGATGGGCGCGGCGGCGGCCGTCGACGCCTGGGCGGCGCGGGCGATCCGGGTGGCCGGGCGGGAGCGCAGGTAGTACGTCGTCTTGAGGCCCTGCTTCCAGGCGTACGCGTACATCGACGACAGCTTGCCGATGGTGGGCGTCTCCAGGAACAGGTTCAGCGACTGCGACTGGTCCAGGAACGGGGTGCGGGCGGCGGCCATGTCGATCAGGCCGCGCTGCGGGATCTCCCAGGCCGTGCGGTACAGCGCGCGGACCTCGGCCGGCACCCAGGTGAAGCCCTGCACCGAGCCGTTGGAGTCGCGCAGCGCCTCGCGGGTCTGCGCGTCCCACACGCCGAGCTTCTTCAGCTCGTCGACCAGGTACGAGTTGACCTGGAGGAACTCGCCCGACAGCGTCTCGCGCTTGAACAGGTTGGAGACCTGCGGCTCGATGCACTCGTACACGCCGGCGATCGAGGCGATCGTCGCGGTCGGCGCGATGGCGAGGAGGAGGCTGTTGCGCATGCCGACGGCGGCGATCCGCTCGCGCAGCGCCGTCCAGCGCTCCGGCCAGTTCAGCTCGACGTCGTAGTGGTCGGGGTGCAGCACGCCGCGGGCCGCGCGGGTCTTCTCCCAGGCCGGCAGCGGGCCGTTGCGCTCGGCCAGGTCGGCGGAGGCCTCGTACGCGGCGAGCATGATCCGCTCGGCGATGCGGGTGGAGAGCGCCTGCGCCTCGGGGGAGTCGAAGGGCAGCTTCAGCTGGAAGAAGACGTCCTGGAGGCCCATGGCGCCCAGGCCGACCGGACGCCAGCGGGAGTTGGAGCGGCCCGCCTGCTCGGTCGGGTAGAAGTTGATGTCCACGACCCGGTCGAGGAAGGTCACGGCCGTGCGGACGGTCGCGTCCAGACGCTCCCAGTCGATGTCCGAACCGACCACGAACGCGCCGAGGTTGACCGAGCCCAGGTTGCAGACCGCGGTCTCGCCGTCGTCCGTGACCTCCAGGATCTCCGTGCAGAGGTTGGAGGAGTGGACGGTGTGGCCGGGCTCGGCGGTCTGGTTGGCCGTACGGTTCGAGGCGTCCTTAAAGGTCATCCAGCCGTTGCCGGTCTGGGCCAGGGTCCGCATCATCCGGCCGTACAGGTCGCGGGCCGGCATCGTCTTGCGGGCCAGGCCGGCCGCCTCGGCCCTGCGGTAGGCGGCGTCGAACTCCTCGCCCCACAGGTCGACCAGCTCGGGCACGTCCGAGGGGGAGAACAGCGACCACTCGGCGTTGGCGTTCACGCGGCGCATGAACTCGTCCGGGATCCAGTGCGCCAGGTTCAGGTTGTGCGTGCGGCGCTGGTCCTCGCCCGTGTTGTCGCGGAGCTCCAGGAACTCCTCGATGTCCGCGTGCCAGGTCTCCAGGTAGACGGCGGCGGCGCCCTTGCGGCGGCCGCCCTGGTTCACGGCGGCGACGGAGGCGTCGAGGGTCTTGAGGAACGGCACGATGCCGTTGGAGTGCCCGTTGGTGCCCCGGATCAGCGAACCGCGGGCGCGGATGCGGGAGTACGAGAGGCCGATGCCGCCCGCGTGCTTCGAGAGGCGCGCGACCTGGTGGTAGCGGTCGTAGATGGAGTCCAGCTCGTCCTGCGGGGAGTCCAGGAGGTAGCAGGAGGACATCTGCGGGTGGCGGGTGCCGGAGTTGAAGAGCGTGGGGGAGGACGGCAGGTAGTCCAGCCGGCTCATCAGGCCGTACAGCGCGGCCACCTCGTCGAGCGCGCGGACGCTCTCGTCCTCGGCCAGGCCGCAGGCGACGCGCAGCATGAAGTGCTGCGGGGTCTCGATCACCTTGCGGGTGATCGGGTGGCGCAGCAGGTAGCGCGAGTAGAGGGTGCGCAGGCCGAAGTAGCCGAAGCGGTCGTCGCCGGCGCGGTCGATCACGGCGTCGAGGCGGTCGGCGTGCAGCGCCACGAACTCGGCGGTGCGGTCGGCGATCAGGCCCTCGCGGTGGCCGACGGCCACCGAGGAGGAGAAGTTCACCGAGCCCTGGGAGGCGGCCTCGTCCGCGATGGTGATCGTGAGGAGCCGGGCGGCGAGCCGGGAGTACGCCGGGTCCTCGGCGATCAGGCCGGCGGCCGCCTCGGTGGCCAGCTCGCGCAGCTCCGCCTCGTCCGCGGCGGCGCTGCGGCCGCGGAGCGCGGCGGCGGCGACCCGGCCGGGGTCGGTGTCGGGGAGATCGGCGGTGAGGTCGGTCAGGGTCCGCAGCAGTACGGTCCCGGGGCCGTCGCTCTCGACCGCGGAAGCCTCGGCCGAAGCCGGATCGGCGGGCGCGATGGTCACGTGGGGGCTCTCCCTCGCTCGGCTCGGGGCCTCGGCGGGGACAGGCGGACGGGCGGGCGTCCACGCACGACGCACCGCGTCCACCGGCCCACTCCGCGAGGCCCGGACGTCTGTGGCACCCGGAACGGAAGGACCGGGCGCGCTGTCGGCAGGTGCTCGGACTCACCTCGGACGAAACCGCACGAAGTACACCGTTGCGGGACAGTTCCGGATTCGCGCCGGATTCCCCTGCGTCGACAGCGAGGACGAGCATACATGTGGGGGGCGCCGCTCGTGGCACCCCCCACATGTTGTGTCGTCCCCTGGACGGGACTTGGGCTCAGAAGTCCAGGGAGTAGGTGCGCAGAGAGTGATCGGGGATCGGCTCCCAGTCCCGGTGCTGGGTGCGGACGAAGCCCGTCCGCTCGTAGATCCGGTGCGCCGCGACCATCCCGGCGCCCGTCGAGAGCACGATCCGGGCGCACCCCGGCAGGGCCCGCGCCCGGTCGACGCAGGCCCGTACGAGCGCCTCCCCGATGCCCCGGCCCCGGGCCTCCCGGGCGACCGCGAGCATCCGGAACTCGGCCTCGCCGGGCACGGCGATGTCGGCCCACGGGGTGCCGCCCCGGGCGAAGGTCACGCCGCCGACGATCCGGCCCGCCGCGTCCCGGGCGTCCTCCGCGACGAGGACCTCGCTCTCGCGGGCCCGCCGCGCCGTGTCCCGCAGCACCTCCAGATAGGAGTCCTCCGTCCCGTACGCCAGCAGCCCGTCGTCCAGATAGGCGCGTCCGGTGAGCTCGCCGAGCACTTCGTACTCCCCGGGCCGTACCGCCCTGATCGTGAAGTCCATGGGGGAAGTGTGCCCGCCGGGAACGCGCCGGGGCCCGGGGCCTCCTCGCGGAGGTCCCGGGCCCCTTCCGTGCCGGTGGCGTCAGTGCGTGGGCGCGGTGGCCTTCTCCATCTCGACCTGGACGCCCGGGTCGCCGGCGTCGGCCGTGTAGTCCGACGGAGAGGTCTCGTCGACGCCCTCGGGGGCCTTGACGGCCTTGAGGACGAAGGTGAGGACCACGGTGACCAGGACGTTGAGGACGAAGGCGGTGAGACCGATGTAGCCGATCTCGCCGATGCCCGGGATCTCGGCGGAGGAGCCGCCGAAGTGCTTCTGGGTCGGACTGGCGACGCCGTACGCGGCGACCGTGCCGTACACCATGCCGACGGCCCAGCCTGCGAGCAGCGCCCAGCGGTGGAACCAGCGGGTGAACAGGCCGCCGACCAGGGCCGGGAAGGTCTGCAGGATCCAGATGCCGCCGAGGAGCTGGAAGTTGATCGCGACCGTCTTGTCCATGGTGAGGACGAAGGCGAGCGCGCCGACCTTCACCAGGAGCGAGACGATCTTGGAGACCTTGGTCTCCTGCGCCGGGGTCGCGTCCTTCCTGATGAAGTCCTTGTAGATGTTCCTCGTGAAGAGGTTGGCGGCGGCGATGGACATGATCGCGGCCGGGACGAGCGCGCCGATGCCGATCGCGGCGAACGCGACGCCCGCGAACCAGTCGGGGAACATGGTCTCGAAGAGCTGCGGGATGGCGAGCTGGCCGTTCTTCACCTGGATCCCGGCGGCGATCGCCATGAAGCCCAGTAGCGCCAGCAGGCCCAGCATCAGCGAGTACAGCGGCAGGATCGTGGTGTTGCGGCGGATGACCTCGCGGCTCCGGGACGACAGGGTCGCCGTGATGGAGTGCGGGTACATGAAGAGCGCGAGCGCGGAGCCGAGCGCGAGCGTCGCGTACGTCCACTGCCCGGCCTCGCCGGGGACGAGCGCGCCGCGCGGCTTGTCGGTCGCCGGGTTGGTCTGCGCGAAGGCCTCGCCCGCCTTGCTGAAGATCTCGTCGAAGCCGCCCAGCTTGATCGGGATGTAGATGATCGCCACCGCGATGACGACGTAGATCAGGGTGTCCTTGACGAAGGCGATGAGCGCGGGGGCGCGCAGGCCCGAGGAGTACGTGTAGGCCGCGAGGACGCCGAAGGCGATGAGCAGCGGCAGGTCCTTGACGAACCAGTGGGTGTTCTCGCCGCCGCCGACGCCCATCACGTCCAGGACGGCCTGGATGCCGACCAGCTGGAGCGCGATGTACGGCATGGTGGCGAGGATGCCGGTGAGCGCCACCGCCAGCGACAGGCCCTTCGAGCCGAAGCGGCCCCGGACGAAGTCGGAGGTGGTCACGTATCCGTGTTTGTGCGAGACCGACCACAGGCGGGGCAGGAAGGTGAAGATCAGCGGGTAGACCAGGATCGTGTACGGGACGGCGAAGAAGCCGGCCGCGCCCGCCGCGTAGATGGCCGCCGGGACGGCGACGAAGGTGTACGCGGTGTAGAGGTCGCCGCCGAGCAGGAACCAGGTCACCCAGGTGCCGAAGGACCGGCCGCCGAGGCCCCACTCGTCGAGGCTGTGCTCGTTCTCGGCCCTGCGCCAGCGCGAGGCGAGGAAGCCCATGACCGTGACGGCCAGGAAGAAGAAGATGAAGACGGCGAGTGCCACGCCGTTCACGCCGTCCTTCATCGCGCGTCACCCCCCTTGCGGGCGCGCTGGTCCCGCTGCCACAGCTTGTACGCGACCATGGTGAGCAGGGTGGAGACCAGCACCCAGAGCATCTGGTACCAGTAGAAGAAGGGGATGCCGGCGAAGAGGGGTTCGACCTTCGCGTAGGAGCTCACCCAGAGCATCGCCACGAACGGGGCGACGAGACAGAGCGCGATCACCACCCGCAGGGGGGTGATGGTCGGTTGTTTCCCTTGTGCCGCTTCTGACATGGCGATTCCGTCCCCTCGCTGATCACCTCGGTAATGCTGGGGAAATCTAGGGGACGCGTCCGCTTCATGGAACCCCCGTCCGCATAACGGATGTGTTTTGTCGGAAGCGGCCTTCTTCGATCGCCGGCGGCACCCCGCGGCGGTAATACGACATTCCCGGAAACACGGAACGGCCGCACCCGCCGGGAGGGGGTGCGGCCGTTCCGGGAGGCGCCTCGCGGGCGCTCAGCCGTGGGGGCGCTGGAGCCGGGCCACGAACTTGTACCGGTCGCCGCGGTAGACCGACCGCACCCACTCCACCGGCTCGCCCTGCGCGTCCAGCGAGTGGCGGGAGAGCATCAGCATCGGCAGGCCCACGTCCGTGCCGAGCAGCCCGGCCTCGCGCGGGGTGGCGAGGGAGGTCTCGATGGTCTCCTCGGCCTCGGCGAGGTGCACGTCGTAGACCTCGGCGAGCGCGGTGTAGAGGGAGGTGTACTTCACGAGGGAGCGGCGCAGGGCCGGGAAGCGCTTCGCCGACAGATGGGTGGTCTCGATCGCCATCGGCTCCCCGCTGGCGAGCCGCAGGCGCTCGATGCGGAGCACCCGGCCGCCGGCCGAGATGTCGAGCAGCCCGGCGAGGGTGTCGTCGGCGGTGACGTAGCCGATGTCGAGGAGCTGTGAGGTGGGCTCCAGGCCCTGGGCGCGCATGTCCTCGGTGTACGAGGTGAGTTGCAGCGCCTGGGAGACCTTGGGCTTGGCCACGAAGGTGCCCTTGCCCTGGATGCGCTCCAGGCGCCCCTCGACGACCAGCTCCTGGAGGGCCTGGCGCACGGTGGTGCGGGAGGTGTCGAACTCGGCGGCGAGCGTCCGCTCCGGCGGGACCGGCGTGCCGGGCGGCAGGGTCTCGGTCATGTCGAGCAAGTGGCGCTTCAGTCGGTAGTACTTGGGCACGCGCGCGGTACGGGTGGGCGTCCCGCTCTCTGTCTCCGTGCTGCCCGCGTCCGTGGCCATGGCCTGCCTTCCCGACTCCTGTGCTGCTGCCGTCACCGGCTCCTCCGTCTGTCGCGGCTCACATGGTGGCACGCTTCGTGTGCCGCCACGGTTTCTCCTGCCGATATGTGCCGCTTCGGTGAGGCGTCGGCGAGGCTTCGGCGAGGAGGAGTCGTCCCCTGCTTCTTATACACCGTGATATCCCCCGTTGGTCTAGGCCATTCCGGCGAGAGGTGAGAGGCTTCTTCCGGCGGGGCGGGAGGGAGCCTCCGGTCCGCCGGGGTGGGTGCGGCGCGTTCCGGAGGGTGGCGAGTGGCGCGATTCCTGCGCTCGTGGCCGGGTGTGGACCAGGTGTCGGTCCGATAACGGACGCCCTTACCCGTCTTGCGCACTCTTGACACCCAAAAAGGTCTAGGCCAAGCTCCGGGTACTGGTCTAAACCATTAAAGACCAGGTCCCAGTCCCACGAGCATGACCCGACGTATGTCTTCGCGCGGTGGGCAGGGGGGTTGCAGGCATCCCTGAGGAGGGTGGCGTGAAGCGCAAGCTCATCGCGGCGATCGGCGTCGCGGGCATGATGGTCTCCATCGCTGCATGTGGTTCCGACAGCGACAAGGCCAAGGACGGCGACAAGGGCACGGCCGGGGGCAACAAGACCCTGACCGTCTGGGTCATGGACGGTTCCGCTCCCCAGGAGTGGATCGACGGGATCAACAAGGAGTTCGAGGCCTCGCACCCCGGTGTCAAGGTCAAGGTCGAGACGCAGCAGTGGACCGACATCCAGACCAAGGTCACCACGGCGCTCTCCGAGAACACCCCGCCGGACGTCCTGGAGATCGGCAACACCCAGACCACGGGCTACGCCGCCTCCGGCGGTCTCGCCGACCTCACCGGTGACAAGGACAAGTTCGGCTACGCCAACTGGAGCGAGGGCATCAAGCCCTCGGCCGAGCTGGAGGGCAAGCTCTACGCCGCTCCGTGGTGGGCCGCCAACCGCGCCGTCATCTACGACAAGGCCGCCTTCAAGAAGGCCGGCGTCACCCCGCCGAAGACCCGCGCCGAGTGGATCGAGGGCCTGAAGAAGCTCAAGGCCGCCGACCCGAAGTCGCAGCCGATCTACCTGCCCGGCCAGAGCTGGTACGTCTTCGCCGGCTTCCTGTGGGACGAGGGCGGCGACCTCGCCACCAAGGACGGCGACAAGTGGAAGGGCGGTCTGGGCACCGCGGAGGCCGCCTCGGCCATCAACTTCTACAAGGAGCTGCAGTCCTTCTCCTCCGCTCCGAAGGACAAGGACGAGGCGACCCCGCAGCAGTCCACCGACATCGTCCCCAAGGGCGGCGTGGCGTCCTGGATCGGCCTCGGCTGGGAGGCCGGCGGCGCGATCGACGCCATCAAGAAGGCCGGCAAGACCGCCGACTTCGGCTACTTCCCGATCCCGGGCAAGACCGCCGACAAGCCGGGCTCCGTCTTCTTCGGCGGCTCCAACCTCGCCATCGCCGAGCGTTCGCAGAACAAGGACCTCGCGAAGGAGTGGCTGGCCCTCGCCACCAGCAAGAAGGGCATGCAGTCCTACGGCACCGCCGTCAAGGGCGGCATCGTCCCGAACGACCCGTCCGCGCAGGTCCAGCCGGAGGCCGGCTCCTTCGCCGAGGCGATGGTGAAGTCCGCGAGCAGCGGCCGGATCACCCCGATCACCGAGGGCTGGGCCAACGTCGAGACCGAGCCCAACCCGATCAAGGGCTACATGACCAAGGTCCTGAAGGGCGAGGACCCGAAGAAGGCCGGCGAAGAGGCCGACAAGGTCATCGCCGAGCGCCTCAACCAGTAGCGGTGACCACCCCGGTGGCGCGGCCGGACCGTACCGGCCGCGCCATTCGGCCATTGCAGTGAACAGCGGCCCGCTCCCCCGGGCCGCGCCCCGGTGGGCGCGGGAGCCCCAGAACCGCGAGGAAGAAGACCATGACCGTGGACTCCCAGGGGACGGCCAGCGCCGCTCCTCAGGACGCGCCCGGGAGGGCGGCAGGGAAGTCGCAGACTCCGCCACCCCCTTCCGGCGCGAAGGAATCCCTTCGGCCTCCGCGCGGCAGGCGCTCCCTGCCCAGCGGGCTGCTGCCGTACCTGCTCGTCACGCCCGCCCTGCTCTCCATGGCGGTGCTGCTCCTCTACCCGCTGATCCGCAATGTGATCCTCTCCTTCCAGGGGGTCAACAAGCGGGAGATGATCCGGCGCGAGACGCCCTGGGTCGGCTTCGAGAACTACACCAAGCTGCTGGGCGACCCCGACTTCTGGAGCGTCGTCGTCCGGTCGCTCGTCGTCACCGCCGTCAACGTCGCGCTCGTCATGCTGATCGGCACGCTGGTCGGCATGCTGCTCAACCGCCTCGGCAAGAAGATGCGGCTCGTCCTCTCCCTGGCCCTGATGTTCGCCTGGGCCATGCCGATCGTCGCCTCCGTCACCGTCTTCCGGTGGCTCTTCGACGAGCAGTTCGGCGTCGCCAACTGGGTGATGCGGTCCATCGGCTTCTCCGGCTACGAGCAGCACAACTGGTTCGAGACCGGCTTCTCCACCCTCGTCATCGTGACGATCCTGCTCGTCTGGGGATCTATCCCCTTCGTCGCCCTCAACATGTACGCCGCCCTGACCACGGTCGGGACCGAGCTGTACGAGGCGGCCAAGATGGACGGCGCGAGCGGCTGGCGCACCTTCTGGTCAGTGGTCTTCCCGAACCTGAAGCCGTTCTTCATGATCACCACGTTCCTGGAGATCATCTGGATCTTCAAGGCGTTCACCCAGGTCTACGCCATGAACCAGGGCGGCCCCGACCGCTCCTCCGAGACCCTGCCGGTCTTCGCCTACATCGAGGGCATGGGCCAGCAGCACTACGGCCTCGCGGCCGCCATCTCGATCCTCACCATCGTGATGCTGCTCGTGGCCATGTCCTTCTACTTCCGCCTGATCCTGAAGCAGGAGGACGAGCAGTGAGCACCACCACCCCGACCCCCCAGAAGCTGCGGACCCGCAGGCCCCTCCGGCCGGCCGCGGTGGCGAAGAACCTCACCGCCCTCGTGGTCGCGGCGATCTTCGTCTTCCCCGTCTACTGGATGTTCTCGTCCTCGCTGAAGCCGCAGAGCGAGATCCTGACGAAGGATCCCGTCTTCTTCTTCAAGCCGACCTTCGAGAACTACTCGACGGCCACCGGCGTCGACCTGTTCTGGTCCTACGTCACGAACAGCCTGATCGTCACCCTCGGCGCCGTCCTCCTGGCCCTCCTCGTCGCCCTCGCCGCGAGCTTCGCGATCGCCCGCATGAAGTTCAAGGGCCGCAAGGGCATCGTCCTCATCGTGATGATGGCGCAGATGGCCCCCTGGGAGGTCATGGTCATCGCGATGTACATGATCGCCCGCGACAACGACATGCTGAACAGCATCCCGCTGCTCACGGCGATCTACTTCGTGATGGTCCTGCCCTTCACCATCTGGACCCTGCGCGGCTTCATCGCCGCCGTCCCGGTCGAGCTGGAGGAGGCCGCCCAGATCGACGGCTGCACCCGCGGCCAGGCCTTCCGCAAGGTGATCTTCCCGCTGCTCGCCCCCGGTCTGATGTCGACCTCGCTCTTCGGCTTCATCACCGCCTGGAACGAGTTCGCGATGGTCCTCGTCCTGAACAAGGACAAGACGAACCAGACCCTCACGTTCTGGCTGACCCAGTTCCAGACCGCCTTCGGCAACGACTGGGCCGCCACCATGGCCGCCTCGACGCTCTTCGCGCTCCCCGTGCTCGTCGTCTTCATCTTCCTCCAGCGCAAGGCCGTCGGCGGCATGACCGCCGGCGCGGTGAAGGGATAACGGGTCTCATGACCACTCTCGTACACGGCTCCGACACGCTCACCCGCGACGCGCTCACGGTCCTCCAGCCCGGCTTCGTCGGCACCACCGCCCCCGACTGGCTGCTCCGCCGCATCGGCGAAGGCCTGTCCTCGGTCGGTCTCTTCGGCCGGAACATCGTCACCCCCGAGCAGCTCACCGCGCTCACCGCGCGGCTGCGGGCCGAGCGGGACGACGTCCTCGTCGCCATCGACGAGGAGGGCGGCGACGTCACCCGCCTGGAGGTCAAGCAGGGCTCCTCCTTCCCCGGCAACTACGCCCTCGGCAGCGTCGACGACGTCGAGCTCACCCGGGCCGTGGCCCGCGAGCTCGGCCGCCGGCTCGCACAGTGCGGAGTGGACCTCAACTGGGCCCCCTCCGCCGACGTCAACTCCAACGCCGAGAACCCGGTCATCGGCGTCCGGTCCTTCGGGCCGGACCCGGACCTGGTCGCCCGGCACACCGTGGCGTACGTCGACGGCCTCCAGGGCGTCGGGGTCGCGGCCTGCACGAAGCACTTCCCCGGACACGGCGACACCAACGTCGACTCGCACGATGCGCTGCCCCGGATCGATGTGGACCTCGCCACACTGCACGCCCGTGAGCTGGTACCTTTCCGCGCGGCCGTCGCCGCGGGTACCAAAGCGGTCATGAGCGCGCATATCCTTCTGTCCGCGCTCGACCCGCACCGTCCGGCCACCCTGAGCCCGCAGATCCTCACCGGTCTGCTGCGCCAGGAGCTGGGCTTCGAGGGGCTGATCGTCACCGACGGCATGGAGATGCAGGCCGTCTCGGCGACGTACGGCATCGAGCGCGGATCCGTCCTCGCCATCGCCGCGGGCGCCGACGCCATCTGCGTCGGCGGCGGGCTGTGCGACGAGGACACCGTGCTGCGGCTGCGCGACGCGCTCGTCGACGCGGTACGGACCGGTGAACTGCCCGAGGAGCGGCTGGCCGACGCCGCGGCGCGCGTGCGCGCCCTGGCGGCCTGGACCCAGGCGCACCGGGCCAGGGGGGCTGGATCGGTGCCGGGCGCGGCAGTGCAGGAGGGGACCGCGCCCGGCGCCGACATCGGACTCGTCGCCGCCCGCCGGGCCCTGAAGGTGACCCGGGGGGAGAAGCCGTACACGCCGGTCACCGGCACCCCCTACGTGGCCTCCTTCACTCCGGTCGCGAACTTCGCCGTCGGCGACGAGACCCCCTGGGGGATCGCCGCGGAGCTGGAGCGCCTGCTGCCCGGCACGGAGACCGGCTCGTACGACGAGACCTCCGCCGACTCGGCCCCGGCCGACGCGGGGGAGCGGCGCGTCGTGGCGGTCGTACGCGACCTCCACCGGCACCCGTGGATGATCCGGGCCCTCGACGCCCTGCTCGCGGCCCGCCCCGACACCGTCGTGGTCGAGATGGGCCTCAACGAGGCGGAGCCCCGCGGGGCCCTGCACATCGCCACGCACGGCGCGGCCCGGGTCTGCGGCCGCGCCGCCGCCGAGGCCGTGGTCGGCACCGGGGCCTGACGGCCGCCCGTACCCGTCCCGTACGAAGGGGCCCGGCACCTGGAGGCAGGTGCCGGGCCCCTCTCACGCTGTCACCGAGGACGCGGGCGGTTTCAGATGCCCTGCCAGGCGGGCTTGTTCGCGAAGGTGTGGCGGAAGTAGTCCGCGAGCTTCAGCTTGGAGGCGGCGGCCTCGTCCACGACGACCGTGGCGTGCGGGTGGAGCTGGAGCGCGGAGGCCGGCACGAGCGCCGCGACGGGACCCTCCACGGTCTGCGCCACGGCCTCGGCCTTGCCCTCGCCGGTGGCGAGCAGCACCAGGTGGCGGGCCTCCAGGATGGTGCCGATGCCCTGGGTGATGACGTGGTGCGGCACCTGCTCGATGTCGTCGTCGAAGAAGCGCGCGTTGTCCACCCGGGTCTGCTCGGTGAGCGTCTTGATCCGGGTCCGGGAGGCGAGCGAGGAGCACGGCTCGTTGAAGCCGATGTGCCCGTCGGTGCCGATGCCGAGGATCTGGAGGTCCACGCCGCCTGCCTCGCGCAGGGCCCGGTCGTAGTCCTCGCAGGCCGCCTGGACGTCCTCGGCGGAGCCGTCGGGCCCCATGAAGGCCTCCGGGGAGAGCCCGAGGGGCTCCACGACCTGCCGGAGCACGGTGGAGCGGTACGACTCCGGGTGCCCGGCGGGGAGGCCGACGTACTCGTCCAGCTGGGCGATCCGGGCCCGCGAGGCGTCCACCGAACCGGCCTTGACCTGGGCGATCAGGGCGTCGTAGATGGGCAGCGGAGTCGAGCCGGTGGCCACGCCGAGCAGCGCGTCGGGCTTGCGGCGCAGGAGGTCGGCGATGCCGTCCGCGATGAGCTCTCCGCCCGCCTTGGCGTCCTTGACGATGACAACTTCCACGCTGTGCCTGCCGATCTGGTGAGGGGCTGGGAAGGGGTCCGGTGGTATAGACCAATCTAAGGGCAAATCTAGCAGAGGAGAGCCCTTCCTCCCATGCCGTTCCGCCCCCCGGACGGCCCCGCTCCCATCGTCTGCCGCCCCCGCCCCGCCGGCCACTCGGCCCCTGCTCCGCCGGCCGCTCGGACCCCGGGTGCGCGGCCCCGGAGGCTCAGGTCAGCGAACCCCCCGTGGCGTCGATCCAGGCCCCCGTCACCCACCGCGCGTCGTCCGAGGCGAGGAAGGCCACCACGTCGGCTATCTCGGCCGTGCTCCCGATCCCGCCCAGCGCCGAGTACCCCGCCGCCCGCGCCCTGGCCTCCTCGTCACCCTCCAGCCACGCCGTGTTGTCCGTCGCCACGATCCCGGGCGCCACCGAGTTGACCGTGATCCCGCGCGGGCCCAGCAGCTTCGACAGGTCCCGCGTGAGGACGTCCAGCGCCCCCTTCGACATCGAGTAGGCGATCAGGTCCGGCATCAGCGCCGTCCTCGTCAGCCCCGTCGACACGTTGACGATCCGGCCCCCGTCCCGCAGCCGCTCCGCGCCGAGCCGCGCCAGGAAGAACGGGGCCTTCGTGTTCACCGCGAAGACCCGCTCGAACTCCTCCTCGGCGATCGTCGCGAAGGGGTTCGACGCGCCGATCCCCGCGTTGTTCACCAGGATGTCCAGCCCGTCCGCCCGTGCGTCGAAGGCCGCCCAGAGCGCCGCCGCGTCCCCCGGCACCCCCAGCTCCTGGCCGAGCGCGAACGCCTCGCCGCCGGCCGCCTCGATCGCCGCGACCGTCTCCTTCGCCGCCGCCTCGTTCGTCCCGTAGTGCACCGCGACCCGCGCCCCGTCGCGCCCCAGTCGCTCGGCGATCCCCCGCCCGATGCCCCGGCTCGCACCCGTGACCAGTGCCGTCTTCCCCGTGAGCACGCCCATGGCGACGCCCCCCTAAATCTGTAGTGGTCGTTACATAAAGACCGTACCCCACTTCCGTAGCGTGCGCTATAGAATTCACTCCATGGTGACGAGACAGCGCGGCCGCCCCCGCTCCTTCGACCGGCCCACGGCCCTGGAGCAGGCCACGATGGCCTTCTGGGAGCACGGCTACGAGACGACCTCCGTCTCGGACCTCACCCGTGCCATGGGCATCAGCGCGCCCAGCCTCTACGCCGCCTTCGGCGACAAGAAGACCCTCTTCGAAGAGGTCGTCGAGACGTACGTCCTCTCCTACGGGGCCTACGGCGGCCGCGCCTTCGCCGAGGAGGTGACCGCCCGGGACGCCGTCGGGCGCATGCTGGGCGAGGCCGCCCACCTCTTCACCGAGTCCGGCCATCCCCCCGGCTGCCTGGTGATCTCCGCCGCGGTCAACTGCTCGACACCCGAGGTCGAGGCGATCCTGCGCGACCGGAGAAACGCCAACCTGGCCTTCTTCGAGGACCGGATCCGCCGGGACGTGGAGGCCGGCGAGCTTCCGGCCGGCACCGACCCGCGCGCCCTCGCCCGCTTCAGCGGCGCCGTCCTCCAGGGCATGTCCCAGCAGGCCCGCGACGGGGCGACGGCGGAGGAGCTCGCGGCCGTGGCCGAGGCGGCGATGCGCGCCTGGCCGACAGGGGGCGCGGGAGAGTAGGTCCGGGAGGGCGAAGGCGCCCCGGAGGAGGAACCGGCCCGGAAACATCCGCAGACCGACCGGCCCGGAAGCACTCGCAGGCGGACCGACCCGAAAACATCCGCAGGCGGACCGGCCCGGAAGCACCTGTAGGCAGACCGGCCCGGAAGCACCCGCAGACCGACCGGCCCCGGAAGCACCCGCAGACCGACCGGCCCCGGAAACACCCGCGGGCCGCGGCGCCCGGCGGGACCCTCAGCCCGCCCGGCACCGCAGCCCGGAGTTTGCCCGGCCGGGGGTGTGCGGTCCCTCGGCCGTGTGGGAGGTCTCGACGCAGTCAGGGCAGAGAGCGCCGGGTACCTCGTTCCACCCTCCTGTGCGGGGAGGATGGAGGCTCTGTTGCGTTCATTGTGGACTAGACCATTCTTGTCTGTCCATCCACAGGAACGCGGTCCTTCCTGGCCCATACTCCAACACGCGGCCCCGGAGATCCAGGTTCACCGCCCCTGAATTCCGCGGGTACGCTCGCACCGTGCCCTCCATGAACGACCTCGTACGCCAGCACACCGCCCTGAGCGACTCCGACCTCGAGTGGCTCCACCTGCTGGTGTCGGAGTGGCAGCTGCTCTCCGACCTCTCCTTCGCCGACCTCGTCCTCTGGGTCCCGACCCTCGACGACACGCGGTACGTCTCCGTCGCCCAGATGCGGCCGAACACCGGCCCCACCTCCTACCAGGACGACATGGTCGGCCATCTGGTGCCGCGCGGCCGCCGCCCGCTACTCGACGCCGCCCTCGACGAGGGCCGGATCGTCCGCGAGGGCGACCCGGAGTGGCGCGAGGAGGTTCCGGTGCGGGTCGAGTCGATCCCCGTGCGGCGCGAGGGCCGGGTCCTCGGCGTCATCGCCCGCAACACCAACCTGCTGACCGTCCGCACCCCCTCGCGCCTGGAGCTCACCTATCTCCAGTCGGCCTCCGACCTCGCCCAGATGATCGCCGCCGGAACGTTTCCCTTCTCCGGCGAGCAGGTCGACATGGACTCCTCGCCCCGCGCCGGCGACGGCCTCGTCCGCCTGGACGCGGAGGGCGTCGTCCAGTACGCCTCGCCCAACGCCCTCTCCGCCTACCACCGGCTCGGCCTCGCCGCCGACCTCGTCGGCCAGCACCTCGGCCAGATCACCGCAGAACTCGCGCCCTCCCGCGGCCCGGTGGACGAGGCCCTGGTCACCCTGGCCTCCGGCTACGCGCCGCGCGAGTTCGAGGTCGAGGGCAACGGCGGGGTGATCCAGCTGCGGGCGATCCCGCTCAAGCCCAAGGGCACCCGCATCGGTTCGCTCGTCCTGCTCCGGGACGTCACCGAACTGCGCCGCCGCGAGCGCGAGTTGATCACCAAGGACGCCACCATCCGGGAGATCCACCACCGGGTGAAGAACAACCTCCAGACGGTGGCCGCCCTGCTCCGCCTCCAGGCCCGCCGGATGGACTCCGACCGGGGGCGCGAGGCCCTCAACGAGGCCGTGCGTCGCGTCGGTTCGATCGCCATCGTCCACGAGACGCTGTCCCAGAACCTGGACGAGCGCGTGGAGTTCGACGAGATCGCGGACCGCGTCATCGCGATGGTGGCGGAGATCTCCCCGGGCAAGGTCACCTGCCGGCGCAACGGTCGCTTCGGCATCCTCGACGCCGAGGTCGCCACCCCGCTCTCCATGGTCCTGACCGAGGTCCTGCAGAACGCCCTGGAGCACGCCTATGCGCCGGGGGAGCAGGGCACGGTCGAGGTCTCCGCCGTCCGCGGCGAGGCCCGGGCCGACGCCCGCCTCCTCATCACGGTCAAGGACGACGGCCGGGGCCTGCCCGAGGGCTTCGACCCGCAGCGGGCCGGGAACCTCGGCCTCCAGATCGTACGGACCCTGGTGGAAGGGGAGTTGGGGGGAACCTTCGACATGCTGCCGGACACCGAGCGCGGTACGAAGGTGGTCCTCGACATTCCCGTGCGGTCCCAGAAGTGATCCCCGCCGCGATCGCGGCGGGGGAGCGCAGGGGAAGCGCAGGGGGAACTGAAGGAGAGCGCGGGGGAACACGGCAGCGAGCCCCGGACCGAAGGGAATTCGGTCCGGGGCTCGAATGCTGTGGGTTACTGCTGCGCGCTGCGACTCAAGGGCGGTGATTGCACACGCGATGTGTGCGCCGCTCGCCTGAGGCTGTAAGTGGGGCGTCAGGCGCTGGCGTTGCGCGCCCGGTTGCGAGCGGCACGGCGCTTCATCGCGCGGCGCTCGTCCTCGCTGAGGCCACCCCAGACGCCGGAGTCCTGGCCGGACTCGAGCGCCCACTGCAGGCACTGCTCCATGACGGGGCAGCGGCGGCAGACGGCCTTGGCTTCCTCGATCTGCAGCAGCGCAGGACCGGTGTTGCCGATGGGGAAGAACAGCTCGGGGTCTTCCTCACGACAAACGGCGTTGTGACGCCAGTCCATGGCTGCTACCTCTCTTGGTATTACGTGCAGGTTGCTTGTGAATGTGAACGCTTTCACGAATCCCTCCGCAAGGGAAGGGCCGACTGCCAGATGAACTGGTGTGGTCCTTGGACTGAGGAGGGGTTCTGACTCTCAGTGGAGGCCGGTCTTGCGGGCCGTCCCGATCGCCAAGAAGAGACTCGCAAACCTCGGCAGCGGATACAACCCCTTCTGGAAAGTTTTTTTTGATTCCTCGGTGTCGGCTAGGTCACAGCCGTACTTCTTAGGGGTGGATGCGCGCCTAAACGTTCGAGTGAAAGGACTTTGGGCCCTTCCACTCACACAATCACACGCAGTGCACGGCGAACGCCTGTGAACGTCACGCTCGTGCGCAGTCCCAGGTGGTCTCCGTCCATCTGGAGGGGGAGGGGGACCTTCGAATGCAAGGTGAAGTCGGTCAGATCGTGCAGGGACACCGCGTGCTTGCCGCGGGGCCCGCGTTCCGGGGACGAGGTGAGCAGCTGAGTGGCGTACCGGGCCACCGCCGGGGTCGAGAGACGGCGCAGTCCGAGCACGTCGAGGGCGGTTTCGAAGGAGGCCTCCGGGGACGCGTACACCGGGCGATTGCCCAGGTAGGTCCAGGGGGAGGTGTTGCAGATTATGGAGAGGACCAGGTCCTCGACGGGCTCCTCGCCCGGCCGCTCCAGGGTGATCGTGCCGCGCCGGCGGTTCGTCTCGCCGAGGAACTGGCGCACCACCTGGCGCAGGTACAGGGCGTGCGTGGATCTCTTGCCGCGCTCCCGCTGCTGTTCGACCCGGCCGATGACGCTCGCGTCGAAACCGAGGCCGGCGCAGAAGGTGAACCAGCGGGACGGCACCGATTCGTCCTCCGTGCCCGGCGTCCCGGAGGCGAGCCCGAGGCTCACCGTCCGTGTCCGCTCCTCACGCAGCGCGTCGAGCAGGGCGCCGGTCGCCTCCACGGCGTCGTTCGGCAGTCCGAGCGCGCGGGCGAAGACGTTGGTCGACCCGCCGGGGACGACCGCGAGGTCCGGTAGCCGGTCCGGATCGGGCCCGTCGTGCAGCAGGCCGTTGGCCACCTCGTTGACCGTGCCGTCCCCGCCGAGGGCCACGACCAGGTCGACGCTCCCGGTCTCGGCGGCCCGCCGGGCCAGGTCGCGCGCGTGTCCGCGGTACTCGGTGGTGACCGCCTCCAGCTTCATCTCGCTGGCCAGTGCGTGGATGAGGACGTCACGGGTGCGGGCACTGGTGGTGGTGGCTGCCGGGTTGACCACGAGAAGTGCGCGCATGGTCGCCAGCGTACCTACCCGGCGGTACCGGGCCCAGTCCGGTCGGTTTCCCGGCACCCGGCCCCGGCGGTCCCGGGGGCGGCCCCGTTACCCTGCCTTCCATGAGCAGTGCGGAGCAGACCCCCCTCGGCGGTACGGAGCAGACCCCGGTCGGTGGTACGGAGCAGACCCCCCTCGGCGGTACGGAGCAGACTCCCCGTCCCATCCGTCTCACCGCCGCGGCGGCCGTGGCCGGCGTCGAGGCGCTCGGGCTCGTCGCCGGGGGCGTGTACATGCTGGTGAACGCCCTGACCGGATCGCCCGGCGACCTCACCGGCGCGCTGACGGGCGCCGTGACGCTGCTCGCGCTCGGCCTGATCCCGCTCGCCGCCGCCCGCGGCCTGTGGCTGTGCCGCTCCTGGAGCCGCGGCCCGGCCGTCATCACCCAGATCCTGGCCCTGCCGGTCGCCTGGCAGATGCTCCAGGCGAACAGCGCCATGATCCCGGCGGGCGCGGTCCTCGGCGTCCTGGCCCTCACCGGGCTCGTCCTCCTGGTGAACCCCGCCACGACCGAGGCGCTCGGCATCCGGCGCCCCGGCCAGGGCACCCCGTGAACGACGTTCCGTGAACGACGCTCCTTGAACGGACGGCGGCAGGTCCTACTCCTCCACCAGGAGCTTCTCCCGCAGCTGGGCGAGCGTCCGGGCGAGCAGCCGGGAGACGTGCATCTGCGAGATGCCCACCTCCTGTGCGATCTGCGACTGGGTCATGTTCCCGAAGAAGCGAAGCAGCAGGATCCGCTTCTCCCGGGGCGGCAGGTCCTCCAGGAGCGGCTTGAGCGACTCGCGGTACTCGACCCCCTCCAGGGCCTCGTCCTCCGCGCCCAGCGTGTCCGCCACCGCCGGCGACTCGTCGTCGGTGTCCGGGACGTCCAGCGAGAGCGTCGAGTAGGCGTTCGCCGACTCCAGGCCCTCCAGGACCTCCTCCTCCGAGATCCCGAGCCGCTCGGCCAGCTCGTGCACGGTCGGGGAGCGGCCGTGCTGCTGGGAGAGCTCGGCCGTGGCCGTGGTCAGCGAGAGCCGCAGCTCCTGGAGCCGGCGGGGCACCCGTACCGCCCAGCCCTTGTCCCGGAAGTGGCGCTTGATCTCACCGACGACCGTGGGGGTCGCGTACGTCGAGAACTCGACCCCGCGCTCCGGGTCGAACCGGTCCACCGACTTGATCAGGCCGATCGTCGCCACCTGCGTCAGGTCGTCCAGCGGCTCGCCGCGGTTGCGGAAGCGCCGGGCCAGGTGCTCCACCAGCGGCAGGTGCATCCGCACCAGCCGGTTGCGCAGCTCCGCCTTCTCGGGGGAGCCCTCCGGCAGCTCGCGCAGCTCGACGAAGAGGGCACGGGCACCGCTCCGGTCCTGCGGGACCGGGACGGCACGGGCCTCCGACGCCCCGTCGGCCCCGTCGCCGCCCCGGGCTCCGGCGTCCCCGGACCCGTCGACTCCGGCTCCAGCGACTCCGTTGACTCCGTTGACCCCGGCCCCGTCGGCACCGCCGACTCCGTTGATCCCGTCGACGCCGTCGCCCCGGACCCCGTCGGCACCGGGCTTCGGGGACCCGGAAGCCTCCGCGGGGACCTCGGGGGCACCTGGTGTCCCGGCACCCTCGTGCTGCTGCTCGTGCTCGCTCATCTGGTCCGCCCGCTCCGTAGCGCCCTCATGCGGCCGCGCCTTCTGCCCGGGGATGCCGGCCGTCGCGTCCCCGCTCCTCACGTCGGGCCTGGCCCCACGCCGCGCTGTTTGTACAGGCTGATCGAGACCGTGCGGTCGTCGGCCACCGACGACTCCACCTTCCCGGCCAGCGCCGACAGCACCGTCCAGGCGAAGGTGTCCCGTTCGGGAGCGCGGCCGTCCGTCGTCGGGGCGGAGACCGTCACGTCCAGCGAGTCGTCGACCAGCCGGAAGACGCAGCTGAGGACGGACCCCGGTACGGCCTGCTGGAGCAGGATGGCGCAGGCCTCGTCGACCGCGATCCGCAAGTCCTCGATCTCGTCGAGGGTGAAGTCCAAGCGCGCCGCGAGGCCGGCCGTGGCCGTACGCAGCACGGACAGATAGGCACCTGCAGCGGGCAGCCGGACTTCCACGAAGTCCTGGGTCCCGGGCTCGCCTGCGATCTGGGACACCCTCACCTCCAAGGTGGCACAAACTCGTTCGGGGCTCGGGGGAGAGGCCCCCGAACCGGGCGGTACGCAGGGGGCTGCGCAGTCCGCCGTGACGCTATCGCGATCCGTCCCGCCGTGTCGCCGTGCGTTTCCCGACCCCGTCACGGCCCGTCACCCATGGTAGGCCCATGGGTGCGGACGGTGGGCGGAGGCCTGTGGACGACGGAACCGAGCGACCGGCGGAGGGGTGACGTACCCAAGCGGGAGCCCGTCGAACCGCGCACCGCGCAACCGTCAGACGATCGCACCGTCCACGAAGCACCAGCGCCACCGCTCGCCCGGCTCGAAGGTCCGCATCACCGGGTGCCCGGTCGAAGAGTGGTGCGCGGTCGCGTGCCGCCCCACCGAGGAGTCGCAGCACCCCACGTGCCCGCAGGTCAGGCAGAGCCGCAGCTGGACCGGATGCGTGCCGTCCGCCAGGCACTCGGGACAGGTGTCGGTCAGCGGCGCCGGTTCGGGGCGCGGCAGTTCGGCAAGGTGCGGGCACTCGCTCATGATGGCCAGGTTACGTCGCGGTACGGACGAGAGGGTGGGCGACGGCATGGACGCACTGCAACTGGTGGGGCTGGTGGCGGCGAGCGCCGCGATCGCGGGAGCGGCCCGCCGGACCCCGGTGCCCGCCCCGCTGCTCCTGGTCGCCGCGGGCCTCGCCGCCTCGTACGTCCCGGGCGTCCCCGACTACACGCTCGACCCGCACGTCGTCCTTCCGCTGATCCTGCCCCCGCTCCTCTACACGGCCGCCGTCGACTCCTCCTACCTCGACCTGCGGGCCAACGTCCGGCCCGTCGCCCTGCTCTCCGTCGGGTACGTCCTCTTCGCCACCGTGGCCGTCGGCTGGCTCGCGTACGTCCTCGTGCCCGACCTGCCGCTCACCGCCGCCCTCGTGCTCGGCGCGGTGATCGCCCCGCCGGACGCGGTCGCCGCCACCGCCATCGCCCGCAAGCTGGGCCTGCCGCACCGGATCACCACGATCCTCCAGGGCGAGTCCCTGGTGAACGACGCGACCGCGATCACCGCCTACCGGGTCGCCCTCGCGGCGGCCGTCGGCGAGGGCATCGGCTGGGCCGGCGGGGTGGCGGAGTTCGCGCTCGCGGCCGTCGGCGGCGTCGGCGTCGGTCTGGTCCTCATGGTCCCCATCCACTGGCTCCGCCTCCACCTGCGGGACTCCCTGCTCCAGAACACCCTCTCCCTCCTCATCCCCTTCACCGCCTACGCGGCCGCCGAGGAGGTCGGCGCCTCCGGGGTCCTCGCCGTCGTCGTGGTCGGCCTCTTCCTCGGCCACCGCGCCTGGCAGGTCGACTTCGCGACGCGCCTCCAGGAGGAGGCCGTCTGGAAGATGGTCGCCTTCGTCCTGGAATCCGCCGTCTTCGCCCTGATCGGCCTCCAACTCCCGTACGTCGTCCAGGGGCTCGGCCGGTACGGCGTGGGCGAGGCGGCCTGGTACGCGGTCGGGGTCTTCACCGCCGTCGTCCTCGTCCGCTTCGTGTGGGTCTACCCGGCGACCTTCCTGCCCCGGTGGCTCTCCGCCCGCGTCCGGGAACGGGAGCCGGGGGTGGACTGGCGGGCGCCGCTCGTCGTCGGCTGGGCGGGCATGCGCGGAGTGGTCTCGCTCGCCATCGCCTTCTCCATCCCGCTCGCCGTGGACGGCGAGGAGTTCCCGGCCCGCAACCTCGTCCTCTTCCTCACCTTCACCACCGTGATCGGCACCCTGGTGGTGCAGGGCCTCACCCTGCCGCCCCTCATCCGGTTCCTGAAGCTCCCCGGCCGCGACCGGTACGCCGAGACGCTGGCCGAGGCGCAGGCGCAGAGCGAGGCCTCACGGGCCGCCGAGGAGCGCCTCGACGCACTCCTGGCGGACGGGCGCAACGCCCTGCCGCCACCCCTCGCCGACCGGCTGCGCACCGTCCTCGACCGGCGCCGCAACGCGGTCTGGGAGCGGCTCGGAGCGGTCAACGAGGCCACCGGGGAGACCGCCGACGACACCTACCGGCGCCTCTCGCGCGAGATGATCGACGCCGAGCGGGAGGTCTTCGTGCGGCTCCGCGACGAGCGCCGGATCGACGACGAGATGATGCGCGTCCTGCTCCGCCGCCTCGACCTGGAGGAGGCGGCCGCCTACCGCGAGGATCCGGACGGCTGAAGCCCGTCCGGGGCGCCCGTGACCACCGCCGCGATCCGGGTGCCCCGGGGGAACGCGCCCTCCTCCGCCAGGGTCACGAGGCCGTGCAGCATTTTGGCCACATATAGTCGCTCGATGGCGAGTTCATGCCGTTCCTCGAAATCCCGTGTGAACGCCTCCAGAGCCGGGGACACGCGCGCGTAGCCCCCGCCGTGGAAGCGCCCGTCCAGGGACCAGTCGCCGCGCGGACCGCCGAACGCCGCCTCCTGGAGGGCGCGGACCTCCCCGCCCAGGAAATCCCCCTTGAGGACCGGGAAGCCGAGGGCCCGCTGCCCGGGGGCGAGACCGGCCGCGAGGCCCGCCAGGGTGCCGCCCGTGCCGCAGGCGACGGCGACCGCGTCCGCCGCCCCCGCGAGCTCCCGGCCCAGCTCCGCGCAGCCGCGCGCGGCGAGCGCGTTGCTGCCGCCCTCCGGGACCACGTACGCGCCCGCGGGGGCGCGTTCCAGGAGCGCCGCGAGGACGGCGGGGTCGCTCTTCGCGCGGTACGTGGCCCGGTCCACGAACTCCAGGCGCATCCCGTCCGCGGCGCACCGCGCCAGGGACGGGTTGAGCGGCCGCCCGGCCAGCTCGTCGCCCCGGACCACCCCGACCGTGGGGAAGCCGAGCAGCCGGCCGGCGGCCGCCGTCGCCCGCAGGTGGTGGGAGTACGCCCCGCCGAAGGTGAGCACGGGCCGCCCGGCCGCCGCCTCCAGGTTGAGCGCGAGCTTGCGCCACTTGTTGCCCGGCAGGTCGGGGTGGATGAGGTCCTCGCGCTTCAGGAGCAGCGTGAGGCCGCGCCGGGCGAAACGTTCGTCCTCCACCGGTTCCAGGGGCGAGGGGAGCCGGGGCCGCAGCCGGGCGAGGTCGAACGCGTTCACGGGGCCATTGTGCCGCCCGCCCCCGCCGGCCCCGGCGACCGCACGTCCCGGCTGCCGCACACGTCCCGGCTGCCGCGCTGCCGCGCCCGTTCCGGCTACCGCATCCGCTCCGCGATCCGCTCCCGCATGGAGGCCATCGTGAAGCCTCTCGGATCCGACTTCCCCGGCTGCCACTCCAGGTGCCCGATGACCGACCGGTGGGTCCAGCCGTGCACCCGGCACACGGCCGCGGCCGCCTTCGCGATGGCGTCCAGCTGGACCTTCGGCCACGGGTCCACGCCGTCCCCGAGGTTCTCGCACTCGAAGCCGTAGAAGTGCCGGTTGCCGTCCGTGGTGGCCTCGTCGTCCGGCGGCAGGCGCCGCTCGGCGATGACCGCCCTGAGCACCTCGTCGTCGCCGAGCCCGGCGTGGTTGGCGCGCCCGTAGCCGACGAGGTGGACCGTGCCGTCCTTGGCGATCACGCCGTGGCAGAGCGGCCCCGGCAGGCCCGCGTAGCCGTCCCGGCAGACGCGGACGGTGCCGGCGGTGCCCCGGGTCACGGTGTGGTGGATCATCACGCCGTGCACAGGTCCCCAGGGGCCCTTGTGGTTGCGGTTGTGGGTGGACCAGTCGCCTACCTGGACGACCGCGAGGCCCTCGGCGCGCAGCGCGGTGAGGAACCTGTTCGCGGACATGGGCGCAGCCATGGCTGACTCCTTCCGGAGGACGGATGGACTTCCGGAGTACCGGAGTCCGCCGCTCCGCCGCCATCCGTTCGGACCGTGTGCGAGCCGATCCGGACAGTCGATCCGGACAGCCGGTCCCGGCGGGGCACGAGGGGCCGCCGCGGCTCGACCGTCCGGATGGAAAAGCGGTGACATGCCCCGCAGGTTTTCGAACAGTCCCACTCGATTGTGTAATGGCGCCGACACGCTGCGTACTGAAAGGCTTCTCCCGCAACTCAGTCATACGAGAGGGAGTTCCATGTCCGTAGGTTCGGTTGGCGACGAGGTCCGCGCGGAGCAGCAGGCGCCGCAGCAGAGTCTCGGCACCGCCGCCGCGCGGAACCTCGCCACGACCACCAAGTCGGCCCCGCAGATGCAGGAGATCACCTCCCGGTGGCTGCTGCGCGCGCTGCCGTGGGTCCAGGTGCAGGGCGGCACGTACCGGGTGAACCGGAGGCTCAGCTACTCCGTGGGGGACGGGCGCGTCACCTTCGTCCAGACGGGCGAGCGCGTCGCGGTGATCCCCGCCGAACTCGGCGAACTCCCCGCACTGCGCGGCTACGAGGACGAGGAGGCGCTGTCCGAGCTCGCGGCCCGCTGCACCCAGCGGGAGTACGCGGCGGGCGAGACCGTCGCCCTCGCCGGCGCCCCCACCGACCGGGTGTACCTCCTCGCCCACGGCCGGATCGAGCAGATCGGCGAGGGGCCGTACGGCGACGAGGCGGTCCTCGGCGTCCTCGCCGACGGCGCCTACCTCGGCGAGTCCTCCCTGATCCACGAGGACGCCACCTGGGAGTGGACCGCCAGGGCCGCCACCGCCTGCACGGTCCTGGAGCTCACCCGGGCCGACGTGCGGAACCTCGCGGACCGGGCCGGCTCGCTCGCCGCCCACCTCGCCACCGTCGCCGCCCTGCCCGAGCAGCGCACCAACAACTACGGCGAGGCCGCCATCGACCTCTCCGCCGGCCACGTCGGCGAGGCCGTCGTCCCGCACACGTACGTCGACTACGACGCCTCCCCCCGCGAGTACGAGCTGAGCGTCGCCCAGACCGTGCTGAAGGTCCACAGCCGCGTCGCCGACCTCTACAACCAGCCGATGAACCAGACCGAGCAGCAGTTGCGGCTCACGGTCGAGGCGCTCCGCGAGCGCCAGGAGTACGAGCTCGTCAACAACAAGGAGTTCGGCCTCCTCTCCAACTGCGACTACGGGCAGCGGATCCAGCCGCACGACGGCGCCCCCAGCCCGGACGACATGGACGAGCTGCTCTCCCGCCGCCGGGGCTCCAAGATGTTCCTCGCCCACCCGCGCGCCATCGCCGCCTTCGGGCGCGAGCTCAACAAGCGCGGTCTGGTGCCCGAGACCATCGACGTCAACGGCAACCGCATCCCGACCTGGCGCGGCGTGCCCATCTACCCGTGCAACAAGATCCCGGTCTCGGACGCCCGTACGACCTCGATCATCTGCATGCGTACGGGCGAGGCCGACCAGGGCGTGATCGGCCTGCACCAGACCGGCATCCCCGACGAGATCGAGCCCAGCCTCTCCGTCCGCTTCATGGGCATCGACGAGCAGGCGATCATCTCCTACCTGGTCACCGCCTACTACTCGGCGGCGGTCCTCGTCCCGGACGCGCTCGGCGTCCTGGAGAACGTCGAGGTCAGCCGCTGGCGCTGAGCCCGCGGCGCCCGGGGGCGGGAGTGGACCCTCCCGCCCCCGGGCGTCCCCGGCCCGCCGCGGCGAACGACCGCCGTGAAGGACGCGAAGGAAGTGACCGTGACCATGACCAGCGCGGATGCCGCCACCGACGGCCAGGGGGCCGCGGCGCTCCTGGACCGGACGCGGACGGCCGTCCAGCCCCAGCTCCGCTCGACCGTCGAGACCCTGCCCGGTTCCATACGCCGGGTCGCGATGTACCACTTCGGCTGGGAGCACGCCGACGGCTCCCCGGCCGCCGAGCAGGCGGGCAAGGCCATCCGGCCCGCCCTCGTCCTCGCCGCCGCCCGCGCGCTCGGCGCCGAGGAGGCCGGGGCCGTGAAGGCCGCGGTCGCGGTGGAGCTCGCGCACAACTTCACCCTGCTCCACGACGACATCGTCGACGGGGACCCGACCCGGCGCCACCGGCCCACCGCCTGGACGGTGTTCGGCATCCCGGACGCGCTGATCGCGGGCGACGCGATGAGCGCGCTCGCCCTGCGGCTGCTCGCCGAGGACCCGCATCCCGCATCGGCGGCCGCCTCCGCGCGCCTCGCGGCCTGCGTCATCGAACTCTGCGCGGGGCAGCAGACGGACTGCGCCTTCGAGCAGCGCGGTCCGCGCGAGATCTCCCTCGACGAGTGCACGGCCATGGCCGTCGCCAAGACCGGGGCGCTGCTCGGCTGCGCCTGCGCCCTCGGCGCGCTCTACGCGGGCGCGGACGAGGAGGAGGTCGCGGCGATGGACGCCTTCGGCCGGGAGGCGGGCCTCGCCTTCCAGCTGATCGACGACCTCATCGGCATCTGGGGGGACCCGGAGCGCACGGGCAAGCCGGCCGGGGCCGACCTGACCGCCCACAAGAAGTCGCTGCCCGTGGTGGCGGCGCTCACCTCCGGGACCCCGGCGGGGGAGGAGCTGGCCGAGCTGTACTCCCGCCCGCTCCACGACGTGGCGGAGGTGCGGGCGGCGGCGGACGCGGTGGAGCGGGCCGGCGGGCGCGACTGGGCCCAGGTGCAGGCGGCCGAGCACATGGGCCGCGCCGTCGAGCACCTGGCGCGGGCGGTCCCGGACCTGGCGGCCGCGGGGGACCTGCTGGCCCTGGCGGAGTTCGTCACCAGGCGCACGCGCTGAGCTCCGTCCCACTGGCAGTAGAGGCAGTGGAGGCAGTGGAGGCAGTAGAGGCAGCGGAGGCAGGCAGCAGGGGCAGCAGAGGCGGTGAGGACGCGAAGGCGGTAAAAGGGCTTGCGTAACCACTACACCTGAACCACTATGGCTGGCGTGGTTGCGGGCGTGGCCCGCTCCTCAGGCCTCTCCGAAGAGGGGGCCCCGACGAGAGGACCGGTTTGCGCAAGCTCACTTACTACATCGCCTGTACGATCGACGGCTTCATCGGCGACCCCGAGGGCGACGCATCGTCCATGTACAAGTACGTGGACGAGGCGTACCTCCAGTGGATGAACGCCTCGTACCCGGAGACCGTCCCCACCCAGGGCCGGGAGGCCCTCGGCATCGACGGCCCCAACGAGCGCTTCGACACGGTGATCCAGGGGATGGGCTCGTACCGGATCGCCCTGGACGTGGGCATCACCAGCCCCTACAACCACCTGCGCGAGCTCGTCGCCACCCACTCCCTGGCCGAGTCGCCCCACCCGAACGTCGAGCTGATCCACGACGACCTCGTCGGCCGCGTCCGCGAACTCAAGGCCGAGGAGGGCCCGCTGGACATCTGGCTCTGCGGCGGCTCCACCGTCGCCGGCGCACTCGTCGACGAGATCGACGAGCTGATCATCAAGACCTACCCGCAGGTGTACGGCAGCGGCATGCCGATGTTCGGCGTCGGGTTCGAACCCCGGGACTTCGAACTGGACGACGTCCGCGCCTTCGACAACGGCGTGCTCGTCCGCCGGTACTCCAGGAAGCGGTAGCGCCCGCGTACGGAGGCGGGGGCGGACGGGGGCCGTGGGGCGCGGAAGCCGCGACCCCGCATGCGACCGGCAAGAACGACGAGATCGGGAGAAGTCCGGCCACCGGGTGGCCGGGCGCGCGGTGGAGCCGGTCATACCGCTACAGTCCGCGCATGTCATCGGAGTCGACAGAAGTCTGGACCGGCTGGTACCGGGACCGCAGCGGCGCGGAAGCGATCGTCATCACGGCCGACGGGCGGCGCGTAGCCGTCCGGATCAGGGGGACCGAGTACGCGGGCGAGAGCTTCGCCGCGCTCGTCGCCGCCGACGGGCAGGCCCTCACCGGCTGCGTCCTGGAGTGGGACCTGCCGCTCCCCGTCGTCGTGGACGGCGTCTCCCAGCAGGCCACGCTGAGCTGCCTGCTGACGCTCGGCGAGCGGTCCGACCTCAGCCTCGCGCTGCACTACGGCGGCGCCGCCTTCGAGGCGTGCGTCGCGGGCGGCGACTTCGAGGGGGCCCTCGCCCGGGTCCGGCGCCAGCTGCCGCCCGGCGCGGACTTCGGCCGGCCCCTCCTCCAGCCGGCCTGACGGCCGAAGGGCCTGCGGAAACGGGAACAGGGCCGGGACCGGAAACGGGAACAGGGCCGGAAACGGGAACGGGAACGGCGGCGCCCGGGGAGGGACGCCGCCGTCGTACTCGTACCCCGGCTCCGTCAGTTCTTGAAGGCCGAGGCGAGGCCGTAGCGCCACAACTGGTCGACGCGCGCCCGCTCCTGCGCGTTCGGCTGGGCGTTCCGGCAGGACGGGCCGGGGCCGCCGCCCGACATCAGCTCGCTGCACGGACCGCTGTAGCGGTCCGGAAGGCCGAGGACGTGCCCGGTCTCGTGGGCGGTCACCCGGGTCGAGTCGTACTGCTGGTTCTGCCGGTAGTCGAGGAAGATGTAGCCGCTGCCGTGGCCGTCGGTGCTGGCGTACGAGCCGCGGGAGTCGTTCCCCTCGTAGTAGCGGAAGTCGGGGTTGCTGCCCTCGACGAGCCGGACGTTCACCACCGAGCTGTTCCATATCTGGGTCGAGCGGGCGATCTGGGTGCGGAAGCTCGGCGCGTTGGCGGCGCTGTAGACGACGGTGACGGCGGCCGCGCCGGGGGCGGCGGCCCGCTTCTTCGCCACCGACTTCACGACGGCGTCGAAGAAGGCCTGGTTGGCCCGGGCCTCCTCGGCCGAACCGGCGTACGCCACGGCGGCGGCGCCGGCGGACGCGGGCCGGTCGTCGGGCGCGGCGACGGCCGGGGCCGCGCCGAGCGAGGCGGCGAGACCGAGGCCGAGGGCGGTGGTCAGCGCGGCTTCGAGGACCTTGGGATGACGCATGGGGGGGCTCCTCCTGTGTGGGGTTGGGGAGAGTCTGGAGGGAGCCGGGGCGTACGGGGATGATGCCAACCACCGATAGCCCCACCGCATCACCGCCCCCCTTCCTGTCAACGGCCTTGGAATGAAAGGTGATCGAGGGGTTCCGGGTATCTGGTGCGTCTCAGGGAGCCGCCCTACCCTCGGGGCATGGAGCTGGAGGTGAGACATCTGCGCGCGCTCTGCGCCATCGCGGACGCGGGCAGCCTGCACAAGGCGGCGCGGCAACTGGGCATGAGCCAGCCCTCGTTGACCACCCAACTGCGCCGGATCGAGAACTCCCTGGGCGCCGAGCTCTTCTCGCGCGGCCGCACCGGCTGCCGCCCCACCCCGCTCGGCCGCTCGCTGCTCAGCCGGGCCCGCCCCCTGGTCGCGGACATGGCCGCGCTCGTCACCGAGACCCGGGCCGCGGCCGCCCGCGCGGCCGGTCCCGGGCTCCGCGTCGGCTCCACCGCCAGCCGGGCCCTCCCGGGCTGGCTGCGCCGGCTCCGCCAGCGGCTCCCCGGCACCGAGGTCGGCCTGCGGGTGGACGTCTCCGCCCACGCGCTGCTCCGCATGGTCGCCGCCGGTCAGCTCGACGTCGCCTTCGTGCACGAGGTGGAGGGCTGTCCCCTACAGGTCCCCGAGGGCCTCACGGAGCGGGTCCTGGTCGCCCGCGAACCGCAGTTCGTCTCCATGGCCCGCGACCACCCGGCCGCAGCCCGGCCCGTCGTGGACCTCGCCGACCTCGCGGACGACCACTGGATGGTCGACCCGACCGTCGACGGCGAATGGGACGGCCTGCGGCGGGTCCTGCACGCCGCCGGCATCGACCCGCCGCTGCTGCACGGCGACTACCACACGGCCGCCTCGCTCATCGTCCTCGGGGAAGCCGTCGCCCCCTGCCAGCCGACCTCGGGCCCGCGCGACGACATGGCCGTCCGTCCCCTGCGCGGCGACCCCCTGGCCGTACGCCTCCTCCTGTACGCGCGCCCGGGCGCGCCGCTCGACGTCCTGTACGCGGAACTCGCCGCTTCCTACCGCGAGGCGGCCCTGCGGGCGGCCCCGTACCGCGAGTGGTTACGGAGCCGGGGGACGACGGCGGAGGTGTGGGTGGGCCCGTGCCTGACGGCGGTGTGAGCGTCCGGGGAGAGCTTTGCGGGTTCTGTGGAGCGCCCCGGAGGCCCTGCGGCACACTCCAGCAGCCCTGCGACGCGCCCCGGGGGTCCTGCGATGCGCCTCGAAAGCCCCGCGACGCGCCCCGGAAGTCCCGTGGCGCGGCCGTCGCGCGTCGCCGCACACTCGCCGGATGATCGTTCTGCACCCCGTCCTGGAGGGCCACCCCGCCGACGGCTTCGGCCTGTGGCCGGTGGCGGCTCCGGACCGGATGCGCGGCCCGGCGGCGAACGTCCGAGCGTCTCGTACTCCCCGACCGGTTCGGCCCGTGGTGCTCCCCGCCCGCCGTTGGGATCAGTCCAGTGGCGGCCAGGGCCCGTCCAGCAGGCGGCCCGCCTCCTCGACGATCCGTTCCGCCAGGTGTTCCCGGGCTCCCCGCCGGATCGCCGCCGGGTCGTTGTGGGCGTCGGTCCTCTCGACCAGTGGCTTGAGCTGCCGAGGGCGGGCCAGTGCGTTCCATCCTTCGTACGCGATCAGGTCGCCGCCGGCGCCGGGGTCCAGGCTGCCGTTCACGATCAGATGGAGCCACCAGCGGACGAGCTCCCAGCGGGCCGCCTCCCACGGGAGGTCGGTGGTGTCGGACGGGAGTTCCTGGAGCAGGCCGAGTTCGCCCAGCACCTGGTCGAAAAGGGCGTCGGCCTGCTCGTGCTCGGAGCGGGACAGGCCGGCGAGGAGGGGAAGGGACTCCGTCTCGACGTCGAGGACCAGGGCCGTGAGGCCGGCTTCAACGAGCTGCTCGGGGTGGTGTCGGCGGCCGATCAGGCGTTCCAGGGCCAGCATCCGGATGCAGTCGACGGCCTCCTGCGCGGTCACGGCGTACGGAGAGAACGGCGTGGGCGCGGTGACGTCGACACCCGGCCCGCCCTCCACGAAGTACGACCAGAAGTCGACGGTCGCGTGGGCGCGGAGGCCGCTCGGCCGGCCGGCGAATTCGTGGTGGACGTAGTCGGCGAGGTCGTTCCCGTACAGGATGATGTCGGTCTGGTGGACGGACAGCACGGGATGGCCGTGCTCGCCCGCCGTGCCGGGCAGGTAACGGTGCCCGTAGACCGGGACCAGCCGCGGCGCGCTCTCCAGTTCGTTCCTCGCGGCGCGCAGTGCCTCGGACGTCTCCGCCGGCCTCGACGGCCAGGCAGGATGCCAGAACCGGTTGTGCTCCACGTCGAAGAGCACGCCCTCCACCGGCCGCGCCAGGCGCCCGGCCAGGTCCTCGGGGTCGCCGTCGCGCCAGTCGGGCCAGCCCGACGAGCCCCGCGGGAGCCCGGCGGCGAGGAAGACCCGGTGGTCCGCCGCGAAGGTGAAGCCGAACCGTGTCTCGACCGCGTCGAGCTCCTGCTCGGTGAGGCCCGGACCGATTTCGGTTCGAAGCATCCCCTGCAGGGCGCGGGCGGCTTCCGGGGTCAGTCGTGGGGGCGGCGGTGTGTGCACGCCTGCCAGCGTAGTGAGCGGTACGGCCGCACAGGCCGGGAGGTCGGTGGCGACCGGGCGCACCGGCGCTCGGGGTGACGGTTCGAAGACCGCCTCCCCGTCGGCTCCCGGTTGATCTCGAAACTGGAAGCGGCCCGCTCGATCATTCCGAGCGGGCCGCCTCACTTGCCCTCTGACCTGCTGTGGAGCGCAGGGTATGAGGTGTGCGGATCAGGCCTTCTTCGTCTCCCAGAAGATGCGGTCGATCTCGGCGATGAGCTCCAGCGCCTTCTCGCCCGTCTTCGGGTCCGTCGACGCCTTGGCGGCCGAGAGGGCCTTCAGGGTGTCGTTGACCAGCTGGTTGAGCTCGGGGTACTTCTCGAAGTGCGGGGCCTTGAAGTAGTCGCTCCAGAGCACCGAGACGTGGTGCTTGGCGAGCTCCGCGCGCTGCTCCTTGATGACCGTGGCGCGGGCCCGGAAGTGCGGGTCCTCGTTGGCCTGGTACTTCTCCTGGACAGCCTTGACGGACTCGGCCTCGATGCGGGCCTGGGCCGGGTCGTACACGCCGCACGGGAGGTCGCAGTGGGCGCTGACCTTCACCTTGGGGGCAAACAGGCGGGAGAGCATTGAGCCGTCCTTCCTCGTGATCGTCTTCTCAGGTGGGACATTACTCGGTGAGAAGGGCGTTTTCTCGGGCGCCCCCGGGGGCTTAGGTCAAAAGTCCAGGGTCACCATGGGACTCGTGTACGAGTGGACGAGCGGACGAGCGGACCGGAGGGTCCGCGCGCGGGCGGATCGGGAGGTGCCGGATGAGCGGGTCGGGGCGGGAGCGGGCGGCGGAGGCCGGGGCTCCGTTCGGGATCGCCGAGGTGACGGGGGTGTCGATGGTGCCCACGCTGCTGCACGGGGACCGGCTGCTCGTGCACTACGGCGGGCGGCTGCGGCCCGGGAGCGTGGCCGTGCTGCGCCACCCGCTCCAGCAGGACCTGCTCGTCGTGAAGCGTCTGATCGAGCGACGCGACGGCGGCTGGTGGGTGCTCGGCGACAACCCGGACGCCGAGGGGGACAGCCGGGTCTTCGGAGCCGTACCGCCCGAACTCGTGCTCGGGCGGGTCCGGGCGCGGTACCGGCCGGTGACGCCGGGGCGTCAGCGTTCGGCCGGAGTGGTGCTCTCCTGGCTCTTCTCGGCGGTCAGGCCGGTGGGGTCGCGGTCGGCGCGGTCCGTGTGGTCCGTCCGCTCGGCCTCCAGGCGCTTGCGGGCCCGGTAGGCGGCCACGTTCGCGCGGGTCGCGCAGCGGTCCGAGCAGTAGCGCCGTGAGCGGTTGGTGGAGGTGTCCAGGTAGGCGTTGCGGCAGGGCGGCGCCTGGCAGAGGCCGAGCCGGTCCGCGCCGAACTCGGTGAGGTGGAAGGCGAGGCCCATCGCGCAGATGGCCGCGTACCCCGTCGTCGCGTTCGAGGAGTGGTCCGCGAGGTGCATGTGCCAGCGCGGCCGGCCCTCCTCGTCCAGGAAGTCGTGGCCCGAGATCTGGGGGCTGACCGGGAACTCCAGGAGCAGGGAGTTCAGGAGGTCCACGGCCCCCGTGTGGTCGCCCTCGTCGGCCGCCGTGAAGACCGCCCGCAGCCGGGCCCGGATCGCGCGGAAGCGGGGCACGTCCGCCTCGGTGACCCGCCGGGCCATCTGGGAGGCCTCGCCGAAGAGGTCCCGCACCACCTCGACCGAGGACAGGGCGTCCTTGCCGCGGGTCGGCTCCTCGGTGTTGACCAGACGCACGGCGAAATCCGAGTAATGGGCCAGTTCCACTTGTAGTCCTTACTTCGGCGGGCTAGTGTCTCGGTCGAAGGGGTAACGGTTGTTTCCCCTTCGAGGGTATTACGAAGTGGGGAGGGTGCGGCGATGACCGGAACCGACTGGGCGGCCTGGCAGCAGAGCTGGGACCGTCAGCAGGAGTGGTACATGCCGGACCGCGAGGAGCGGTTCCGCGTGATGCTCGACATGGTCGAGGCGCTGGTGGGGCCGGAGCCCCGCGTCCTCGACCTCGCGTGCGGTACGGGAAGTATCACGGATCGGCTCCTCAAGAGGTTCCCGAAGGCGACCAGTACCGGCGTCGACCTCGACCCCGCCCTCCTCGCCATCGCCGAGGGGTACTTCGCCGGGGACGAGCGCGTCGCCTTCGTGACCGCCGACCTCAAGGACCCCGCGTGGGCCGCGGGCCTGCCGTACAACTCGTACGACGCCGTCCTCACCGCCACCGCCCTGCACTGGCTCCACAGCGAGCCCCTCGCCACCCTCTACGGGCAGCTCGCCGGGCTCGTCCGGGACGGCGGCGTCCTCATGAACGCCGACCACATGATCGACGGATCCACGCCCCGCATCAACGCCGCCGAGCGCGCCCGGCGCCACGCGCGCATGGACCGCGAGAAGGCCGCCGGCGTCCTCGACTGGGCCGACTGGTGGGCCCTCGCCGCGAAGGACCCCGTCCTGGCCGGGCCCACCGCCCGCCGCTTCGAGATCTACGGCGAGCACGCCGACGGCGACATGCCCTCCCCGCGCTGGCACGCCGACACCCTGCGCGCCGCCGGCTTCGGCGAGGCCCGGACCGTCTGGGCCTCGCCCTCCGACACCCTGCTCCTCGCCGTGAAGTAGCCGCCGGGTACGCGGGAAGGGGCGGTACGGGAGATCCCGTACCGCCCCTTCCCGTACGCCCTTACAGCACCTTGGACAGGAACGCCTTCGTCCGGTCGTGCTGCGGGTTGCCCAGGACGTCGCGCGGGTTGCCCGACTCGACCACCACGCCGCCGTCCATGAAGACCAGCGAGTCGCCGACCTCGCGGGCGAAGCCCATCTCGTGCGTGACGACGACCATCGTCATGCCCGACTCGGCCAGGTCCCGCATGACGTCGAGGACGTCACCGACCAGCTCCGGGTCGAGCGCCGAGGTCGGCTCGTCGAAGAGCATCAGCTTCGGCTCCATCGCCAGCGCGCGGGCGATCGCCACGCGCTGCTGCTGGCCGCCGGAGAGCTGCGACGGGTAGTTCCCCGTCTTGTCCCGCAGGCCGACCCGGTCGAGCAGGCGCTCGGCGCGCTCGCGCGCCACCGCCTTCGACTCGCCCTTCACCTGGATGGGCGCCTCCATGACGTTGCCCAGGGCCGTCATGTGCGGGAAGAGGTTGAAGCGCTGGAAGACCATGCCGATGTCGCGGCGCTGGAGCGCGACCTCGCTGTCCTTCAGCTCGTAGAGCTTGTCGCCCTTCTGCCGGTACCCCACCAGGTGCCCGTCGACCGAGAGCCGGCCGGCGTCGATGCGCTCCAGGTGGTTGATGCAGCGCAGGAAGGTCGACTTGCCGGAGCCGGACGGGCCGACCAGGCAGAAGACCTCGCCGTTGCGGACCTCCAGGTCGATGCCCCGGAGGATGTGGGCGGCGCCGTAGGACTTGTGGACGCCTTCGGCCTTGACCATGGGCTCGCCGGTCATCCGGACACCGCCGATCGCTTGAAGGTGGTCAGGTTCGCCTTGACCCGCTGCCAGGGGGTGGGCGGCAGGTTGCGGGTCGAACCGCGGGAGAAGCGACGCTCCAGGTAGTACTGGCCGACGCTGAACACGCTGGTCAGCGCCAGGTACCAGATGGAGGCGACGAACAGCATCTCCATCACGGCGCCGGCCGTGCTGCCGATGTTCGACGAGGCCCGCAGCAGTTCGGTGTACTGCACGGCCGAGACCAGCGACGAGGTCTTCAGCATGTTGATGAACTCGTTGCCCGTCGGCGGCACGATCACCCGCATGGCCTGCGGGAGGACGATCCGGCCCATGGTCTTCGTCTGGGACATGCCGAGCGCGTGCGCCGCCTCGGTCTGGCCCTCGTCGACGGACTGGATGCCGGCCCGGACGATCTCCGCCATGTAGGCGCCCTCGTTCAGGCCGAGGCCGAGCAGGGCCACCATGAACGGCGTCATGACGTCCACGGTCTCGTTCTTGTAGATCGGCCCGAGGTCGATGTACTGGAAGATCAGCGACAGGTTGAACCAGACGAGCAGCTGCACGTAGACCGGCGTGCCGCGGAAGAACCAGATGTAGAGCCAGGCCACCGCGCCGGTGACCGGGTTCTTGGAGAGCCGCATCACGGCGAAGAGGACGCCGAGGACGAGGCCGAGCGCCATCGAGGCGACGCTGATGAGGATGGTGTTCCACAGGCCGCTGATGATCGACGGGTCGAACACCTTGTCCCACACCGTGTCCCAGATGACGTTGCCCTGGGAGAAGGCGTAGACCAGCCAGCCGAGGAGGACCACGACCACCACGGCGCTGACCCAGCGCCCGTAGTGCCGCACGGGTACGGCCTTGATCGCCTCGTACGGGGTGGAGCCCGCGGGGTCGGACCCGGCCGGAGCGGCGGCCGGGTCCTTGTGGATCTTGTCAGTCATGACGACTGCCCTTCAGTGGTGCGACGAGGTCACTTGCCGGCGTTGACGGTGGCCGACTTGACCGCGCTGTCCTCGACGTCCCACTTCTTCAGGACCTCGGCGTAGGAGCCGTCCTTGATGATGGCGTCGAGCGCTTCCTTGATCGCGTCACGCAGCTGGGGCTTGTCCTTGGAGACGCCGATGCCGAAGAGGCCGACGTCGCTCTGGCTGCCGACGACCTCGAAGTCGTTGCCGCCGCCCGAGGTCTTCGCGATGTACGCGGCCACCGGGTAGTCGTTCAGGTCGGCGACCGCGCCGCCGGCCTTGACGCGGGTCTGCGCCTCGGCGTCGGTGTCGAAGGCCTGGATCGTCAGCTTCTTGTCGCCGCACTTGGCGGCCTGCGCCTTGAAGGTGTCCTCGTAGATCGTGCCGCGCTGGACGGCCACGGTCTTGCCGCAGAGGTCGTCGAGGGAGTTGATGCCCTGCGGGTTGCCCTTCTTGACCAGGAGGGAGACGCCGGAGCTGAAGTAGTCGACGAAGTCGATGCCCTTGCCGATCTTCTTCCCGGCGTCGTCCAGGCCCTCCTGGCGCTTCTTGTTGTCCGTCATCGAGGACATGATCAGGTCCTGGCGACCGCTGTAGATCGAGGTGATCAGGCCGTCGAAGGTGCCCGAGACGAACTCCAGCCTGACGCCGAGCTGCTTGCTCAGGGCCTGGGCGATGTCGGGGTCGACGCCGACGATCTTGCCGCCCTCGGTGAACTCCATCGGGGCGTACGAGGCGTCCGTGCCGACCTTGATGACGCCGGACTTCTGGATGTCGGCCGGGAGCTTCGAGAAGAGCGGCGCGTTGGAGGCGGGCTTCTGGGAGGGCGAGGTGCCCTCCGCCGAGCCGCCCTCGGTCTGGTCGCCACAGGCGGTCAGCAGCATGGAGCCGGCGACCGCGATGGCGGCGACCGCGGCAAGACGGGAGGTGCGGGTCTTGGCGGCGGTCGTACAGCGCGTGGAGCGTGCGGTCATGGTCGGGTTCCTCCGGCGTATCAGGGAGATGCCAGGTGGCCACGTACGCATCTTCGAGTGTCGCGGCCTCGTGTGATTACGGCATCTTGCCATTCGGACTGCCTCAAACCGACGGCCACGGATGTCAAAATCGGGTAACGGGTGACCCCCGAATCACGACAGACCGCTCCATCAGGGCCGCACCTTCTGCGGAATCCCTTCCGCGACACCGGAAAATCTCCGGTGGATCTCGCCATTCGGACGACGGGAAGGCCGCCAATCGGGTGCCCTGGGCATCTATGCGGACATCGTGTGACGTGTCATCACTCGACCGTGCCCGGATGCTCTCGGTATGAGTCGTGTCACCGAACGGGTATGGACTCGTCTGCGGTGCCGTCCGTCCGGTAAGAAGGATCCTTACACCCCTCATCCGGGGCTCAGGGCGCGTTGTGCGGCGCGCCCGAGCGGCTGCCCGACCAGGCGGCCGCGGTGCCTCCCCACCCCTCCCGAACCGGGAGCGGCCACCCTCAAATGAAACAGACTCAAGGGGTCAACCCAATGGCAGCGGAGATCGTCAACCCTCACAACGACAGCGGTACGGAAGCTCCCGAGGAGCCCTTCGATCCTGTCTTCGCCCTCCACCGGGGCGGCAAGATGGCCGTGCAGGCCACCGTCCCCGTCCGGGACAAGGACGACCTGTCCCTCGCGTACACCCCCGGCGTCGCCAAGGTGTGCACCGCGATCGCCGAGCAGCCCGAACTGGTCAACGACTACACCTGGAAGTCCCAGGTCGTCGCGGTCGTGACCGACGGCACCGCGGTGCTCGGCCTCGGCGACATCGGCCCGGAGGCCTCCCTCCCGGTCATGGAGGGGAAGGCCATCCTCTTCAAGCAGTTCGGCGGCGTGGACGCGGTCCCGATCGCCCTCGCCACCACCGACACCGACGAGATCGTCGAGACCGTCGTCCGGCTCGCCCCCTCCTTCGGCGGCGTGAACCTGGAGGACATCTCGGCCCCGCGGTGCTTCGAGATCGAGCGCAAGCTCCAGGAGCGCCTCGACATCCCGGTCTTCCACGACGACCAGCACGGCACCGCGATCGTCACGCTCGCGGCCCTGCGCAACGCGGCGAAGCTGACCGACCGGAACCTCGGCAACCTGCGCGCGGTCATCTCCGGCGCCGGTGCGGCCGGTGTCGCGATCGCGAAGTTCCTCCTGGAGGCCGGCCTCGGCGACGTCGCCGTCGCCGACCGCAAGGGCATCGTCAGCCGTGACCGCGAGGACCTCACGGACGTCAAGCGCGAGCTGGCCGAGATCACCAACAAGGCGGGTCTGACCGGCTCCCTGGAGGACGCCCTGGCCGGCGCCGACGTCTTCATCGGCGTCTCCGGCGGCACCGTCCCCGAGGCGGCCGTCGCCACCATGGCCCCGAACGCCTTCGTGTTCGCCATGGCGAACCCGAACCCCGAGGTGCACCCCGACGTCGCGCACAAGTACGCGGCCGTCGTGGCGACCGGCCGTTCGGACTACCCGAACCAGATCAACAACGTCCTCGCGTTCCCCGGCATCTTCGCCGGCGCGCTCCAGGTCCGGGCCTCCCGGATCACCGAGGGCATGAAGATCGCCGCGGCGAACGCGCTCGCGGACGTGGTCGGCGACCAGCTCGCCGCCGACTACGTGATCCCGTCGCCGTTCGACGAGCGGGTCGCCCCGGCCGTCACCGCCGCGGTCGCCGCCGCCGCCCGCGCCGAGGGCGTCGCCCGCCGCTGACGCGCCTCCGGCACCACCGAAGGGCCCCGTTCCGGACACCGGGACGGGGCCCTTCGGGGTACGACGGGAGGCCCCGCCGCGCGGGCGCTCGTATACGGGTTTGTGCGGGGGTGTGTATGTGTGCATACGGGTGCGTATACAGGCGCGTAGGCGGGTGCGTATACGGGTGCGCATACGGGCGCATGTACAGGTTCGTATACGGGTGTACGCGGGGACGGCCCCGGTGCGCAGGTGCTCATACGGAGCGGGCCGCGGTGTCCAGGGGCCGTCGGGCGACACGGGTCACACCGGGGCGTGGTTCCCCCGCCCGCCCGCGCGCCCTAGGGTCGGGGCCATGTTCGCTGCCTACGCCGCCCGAATCGACCGTGACCAGCCGCTGAACGGCCTTGAGTTGGGCGAACGCCCCGAACCCGAGGAGCGGGCCGGCTGGACCACCGTGACCGTCAAGGCCGCCTCGCTCAACCACCACGACCTGTGGTCGCTGCGCGGAGTGGGCCTTCCCGAGGAGAAGCTGCCGATGATCCTCGGCTGCGACGCCGCCGGCATCGACGAGGACGGCAACGAGGTCGTCCTGCACTCCGTGATCGGCCAGACGGGTCACGGCGTCGGCCCGGACGAGCCCCGGTCCATCCTCACCGAGCGTTACCAGGGCACCTTCGCCGAGCGGGTCACCGTCCCCCGCTGGAACGTGCTGCCCAAGCCGAAGGAGCTCTCCTTCGAGGAGGCCGCCTGCCTGCCCACCGCCTGGCTGACCGCGTACCGCATGCTCTTCACCAACGCCGGTGTACGGCCCGGGGACTCGGTCCTCGTGCAGGGCGCCGGCGGCGGCGTGGCCACCGCCGCGATCGCCCTCGGCAAGGCGGCCGGCCTGCGGGTCTTCGCCACCAGCCGCGACGAGGAGAAGCGCAAGCGGGCCGTCGAACTGGGCGCCGTCGAGGCGTACGAGCCGGGCGCGCGGCTCCCGGGGCGGGTGGACGCGGTCATCGAGACCGTCGGCGCCGCGACCTGGTCCCACTCGGTCAAGTCGCTGCGGCCGGGCGGCACGCTCGTCATCTCGGGCGCCACCAGCGGCGACCGGCCCTCGCACGCCGAGCTGACCCGGATCTTCTTCCTGGAACTGAAGGTCGTCGGCTCCACGATGGGCTCCAAGGACGAGCTGGAGGACCTGCTGGCCTTCTGCGCGGCCACCGGCGTCCGGCCGGTCATCGACGACGTCCTGCCCCTCGACCGGGCGCGGGAGGGCTTCGAGAAGATGGCCGCGGGCGACCTCTTCGGCAAGGTCGTCCTGACGACCTCCTGAAGTTCTCCCGACGACCTCTTGATGACTCGTCAGTCGTGCTGATGGGATCTCCGGCACGCGCACCCCGAACACACCGACGTGCCGGAGGTCCCCCTTGCCGCGAACCACCTGGTCCACCACCTGGCGAACCGCTCTCCTCGCGAGCGCCGTCGCCGCCGCGCTGCTCGCCCCGACGGCCGCCCGCGCGGAGACCGGGGACGGGGCCGGACGCACGGCCGGCGCCGGCATCCCCGCCCTCACCGACGAGCACGGCCGCGCCCTCACCCTGCGCGGCTGGAACGTCGAGGACAAGGCGAACCGCGGCGACGCCGCCCTCTCGGCCGTCACCGAGAAGCACTTCCGCGACATGCGGGCCAAGGGCTTCAACTTCGCCCGCCTCCTGGTCTTCTGGGACGACCTGGAGCCCCGGCCCGGCCAGTACAGCCAGGCCTACCTGCGGAAGATCGAACGCATCCTGGACTGGGCGGAGAAGCACGACGTCAAGGTCCTCGTCGACGCCCACCAGGACGTCTTCGGCCCCGCGTTCGGCCACCGGGGCATCCCCGCGTGGGCGACCAGGACCGACGGGCTGCCCTTCACCCCGCGCCCGGACGACTGGTTCTCCGAGTACTTCGAGCCCGCCGTCCAGCGGGCCTTCACCCACCTGTACGAGGACGAGGACCTGCGGCGCGCCCAGGCCCGCATGTGGCGGGTGCTCGCCGACCGCCTCGACGGCCACCCGGCCCTCCTCGGCTACGACCTGATCAACGAGCCGATGGGTGAGGTCCGGGAGGGCGAGGACCTGGCCACGGCGGCGCGGCGCATCGAACGGGACCAGCTCACCCCCCTCTACAACCGGCTCGCGGACGCCGTCCGCACGGTCGACCGGGACGCCTGGATCTTCGTCGAGCCGACGCCCGTCGTGGGCGAGGGCGTGCCTACCGGGCTCGGCCGGATCCACGACCCGAAGGTCGTCTACGCCCCGCACTTCTACAACACCGGCATGGAGGCCGGCGCCGACTACGACCCCGCCGCCGGCTGGATCGAGAGCTACGAGCGGGCGGTCACCCGCTACCCCGAGCAGTACGAGGTGCCCGTGGTGGTGGGGGAGTGGGGGCCGCTCAACAACTCCCTGCCGAACATGAACCGCTTCTACCGCGACGCGATGTCCTCCCTCGGCCGCTACGGCTCCGGCTGGGCGGGATACGTGTGGTGCTACGGCGGCGGCTACTGCGCGGTCGACGGCACCGGCGCCTTCCGCACCAACAAGGAACTGACCGCCGAGCCGTACGCGGAGGCGGTCGCGGGCCGGGTCCGCTCCGCCGCGTACGACTCAGGGGCCGGGGTCTACCGCCTCACGTACGACGCCGCCGGGCGCCGTGGTCCCCGGGTCACCGAACTCTCCCTGCCGCCCGGCGACTGGCGGGTGACGGTCCGGGGCGCGGCCCTCGTCCTCCGCGAGGAGCGTGGCCGGGCCCGGGTCCTCGCGGCCCCGGACGCGCGCGTGACGGTCACGGTCACCCGCCGCTGACGCCGGGCAGCTGCCGTCGGGCCGGTGCCGCCGGGCCGGTGCCGCCGGGTGAGTGCCGTCGGGCCGCCGGTGCCTGCGGCCCGTCCCGCGCCGGCAGTCCGCCCCGCCCGGCCGGGTGCCCCGTCCTACCGCCGCCCCGTCGCCCTTCGCTCCCGGTCGCTCACCCCTTCCGCTCGGGGTGCAGCAGGCCCGTGATGCGGTGGGCCGCCGTCGAGAGGTGGCGGCGGGTCTCGGCCAGCTGCTCCGGGGTCACCCCGTGGTCCCGGGCCGCGTCCCGGATCTCGTCGCGGAAGCGGTCGAGGAGCCGGTCGAGGTCGCGGGCCGGGTCGCCCGAACCCTCCGCGTCCCGCGCCCACTCCGGCGCCTCGTCGGCCGGGGCCGCCGTGAACGGCGGCTCCCGGTCGGCGGCGCCGGCGGCCTTCGGATGGGTCGTGCCCGTCACCAGGTCACCGAGCTGGGCCGTGATGCCGGAGATCCCCTCCCAGACCCCCTTGGGCCAGTCGCCCCGCGAGAAGCGGTCCTGGACCTCCTCCTGGACCTGCTGTGCGATCCGCTGGAACTCCTTCGCCTGGCGGCGCGCCGACCGGGCCTCCGCGCGGGCCTCGCGGGCCTGCTGCTTCCACTCCTGCCCGACCCGGCGCAGCTCCTCCTTGGCGTCGGCGAAAGAGGAGGGCTCCGCCGTGCGGGCCCGGCCCGCCGCCGCGCGCATCTCGCTGCGGACCCGGCCGGCCGCGCCGCGCACGTCGTCGCGTATCTCCGCCGCCAGCTCCGACACCGACTCGCGGATCTCCCGCTCCAGGTCGTCCAGTTCGGCGCCGCGCCCGGCCAGTTCGGCGCGGCCCGCCTCGGTGATCGAGTAGACCTTCCGGCCCCCCTCGCTGGCGTGGGTGACGAGCCCCTCGGCCTCCAGCTTGGCCAGGCGGGGGTAGACCGTGCCGGCCGAGGGCGCGTAGAGGCCCTGGAAGCGCTCCTCCAGGAGTCTGATCACCTCGTATCCGTGGCGCGGGGCCTCGTCGAGCAGCTTGAGCAGGTAGAGGCGGAGGCGGCCGTGGGCGAAGACGGGCGGCATGTCAGAGCACCTTTCCGGTCGCGGAGGGGGTGGAGGAGGGGCCGGCGCCGGGGTCCTCGTCCGCCTCGGGGCGGCGGAGCAGGGCGATGGAGCCGGAGACGGTGGTGGCCTTGAGCGTGCCCCGGCCGGAGCCGAGGGTGCCGGTGACGGTCTTGGCGCCCCACTGGCCTCCCACCCGGAGGTCCTCGAAGGCGTTCGACACGGAGCCGCTCGTGGTGCTCGCCTCGACCCGGGCGTCGGCCGGGTGCGGGAGGCGGATGGCGACCTCGCCGGAGACGCTGGAGAGCCGGATGTCGGCGGGCGGGCCGTCGAGCCCGGCCGGATCGAGGTCGACGACCATGTCGCCGCTGATCGTCTCGGCCCGCACGGAGCCGCCGGCGCCCTCGATCACCGTCACGTCCCCGGTCATGGAGTTCGCGTGCAGGGCGCCCGTGACCGACTGGGCCTCCAGGCTCCCCGAGACGCTCTCCGCGCGGACCGGGCCGGAGAGCCCCAGGAGGGTGGTGTCGCCGCTGACGCCGCGCACCTCCGTACGCCCCCTGATGCCGGAGACGACGGCCTCGGCGCCGACCACGCCCACCTCGACGTCGACCCCCGCGGGGACGGCGACGGAGACGACGGCGCGGCGCCGGTACTCCTTGCGGTCGAACAGCTTGAGGACGTGCTTCCACTGGAGGTCCTCGTAGCCCACGGTGAGGGTCGAGCCGTCCTGCGACACGAGCAGCGGCGGGCCGTCGACCTCGGAGATCTCCACACGGGCCGCGTCCTCGTCCGTCCCCACCACGTTCACCGCGCCGTTGACGATGCGGATCCGCAGGCGCGTCACGGGGTCGGCCGGCGCCAGTTTCGTCGGCTCGGTGACGGACCACTCTGTCATGGTGCTGACCTCCCGTATCGGCAACGCAACATATCGCGTCTCTCGAAGCAACACGATATATCGCGGTCGAGTGAAGTCAACCCTGACTCTTCCCTGACGGGGTGGGGGTGAAAAGATCCCTTACGTGGACAAAATGACCTAGCGTGGGGTCGTGAACGCGACATCCGGACCGAAGCCCGCCGGGGCGCTGCTGCTCTGCCGCTCCGATCCCCCGGCGGTCCGGCCGCCGGCCCGGCTGCTCGGGGAACACCTGCTCCTCGCCCCCGCCGGCACCGGCTGGAGCGTCCTCGTACCGGAGGGGAAACCCTGGCTGCACGACGGGGAGCCGGTCGAACAGGTCGTCACCGGCTGGGCCACCGCCCTCGCCGTCCCGGCCGCCACCTGGCCCGTCGTCGCCCTGTGGTGGGACCGCGACCGGGCCGGGTTCACCCTCGCCGCCGGCTTCCGCCGCGCGGTCGGCTACACCTGGCTCGCGGACGGCACCCCCGTCGGCGAGGACGAGGCGCTGCGCACCTTCGCCGCCCGGCTCGGCCTCGACCCGGTCCTCGACGTCCAGGCCCTCGAACCGCTCGCCGCGCCCGACCCGGAGGCCGACGGCCGCAGCCGGCTCGTCGGCACCGTCGCGGTCCTCGCCCGCGCCGGCCTCGCACTGCCCACCGGCCTCGTCCCGGGCGACGACGCCGACCGGCTCCGCGCCGCCGCCCTCGCACAGGACGCCGAACAGATCGAAGGAGCCGCCTGGAGGGACGCGGTGCGCGCCGAGCTCGACGCGGTGGAGGGCGGCCCCCTCGGCCCGTACCTGCGCGGCCCCCGGGCGCGCGTGCTGGGCGGGGCGCAGCTCCTGGCGGGGGTGCCGCTGCTGCTCTGGGGCGCCGGACGGCGCAGCGGCGGCTGGGCGACGGCCGGGGCCCTGCTCGTCGCGCACGGCGCGCTCGGACTCGCCTACGACCGGCTCAGGGAGCGGTGACCGGGCGGCGCCCGGTGGCGTGGCAGCGCCCTACTCGTCGTCCTCGTCCTCGTCGTCCAGACGGGCCAGCCAGGTGGCGAGGCGCTCGACCGGCACCTCGAAGTCGGGGTTGAGGTCGACGAACGTCCGCAGCTGCTCGGCGAGCCACTCGAAGGTGACCTCCTCCTCGCCGCGCCGCTTCTCCAGTTCCTCGATGCCACGGTCGGTGAAGTACATGCGATCAGAATAGGCCGTGCCCCGCCGCGTCTGCGCCGTCCTCTCCCGTCCCCTGTCGCCCGTCAGTCCCACCCGTTAGCCTTCTGGATCCAACATCGCTTCGGGGAGCGGGGGCCGCTGTGGCACGGGGGATCGCGCGGATTCGGCTGGACGACGGCACGCCCGTGTGGGCGCGGGTCGGCGACGCGGAGGAGCTCGGCGGGGGCGGCGGGTTCCAGGACACCGGCGTCAGGGACCGGGTGGTCTCCATGGCCGGGGGGCTCACGGACGTCGTGCGCGGGGTGGTCGGCTCGCTGCGCGCCGGGCTCGATCCCCGGGGGCCCGTGGAGGTCGCCGTCAGCTTCGGCATCGAACTGACGGCGCAGTCGGGCAAGGTGATCGGGATCCTCGCGGACGGGTCGGGCACGGCCTCCGTGAACGTCTCCCTCACCTGGACCGAACCAGGACCCGGACCCGGGGCAGGACCCGGACCCGAAGCCGAAGCAGGGCTCGAAGCCGGGGCAGGACCCGAAGCCGAGGCGGGGCCCGAAGCCGAAGCAGGGCTCGAAGCCGCACCAGGGGCCGGATCCGTATCCGTACCGGACGAGGACCCCGCCCCGGGTCCCGCCCACGCGCCCGCGTACCACCCGCCGGCCGTCCCGCCGGTCCCGGCCGCGCCCCCGACGCCCCCGGCACCTCCCGTTCCCCCCGCGCCGCCCGTCCCCCCGGCACGCGCCCCGCGCACGGAAGGCACCGGGCCGCACCCCGAGAACGGCCCCCACGCGCGTCCGGCGGCCGACGGAGCCGCATGAGCGCCTTCGACGCTCTCGTGCGCCCCGCACTGGTGCGCATCGCCGCTCCCGGCAGCGGGTATGACCCGCACGGCGACCGGTACTGGGGCACCGGGTTCTTCATCGCCCCCGGCTGGGTGCTGACCTGCGCCCATGTGGTGGCCGAGGGGGGAAGCGCGGTGTGGAGGAGCGAGCCGGTCGTCGGCGTGACCTGGGAGGACGGCAAGACCGCCCGCGAGGCCACCGGCACCGTCGTGCTCGCCCTGCCCCGCCCCGAGCGGCCCGAGGACCCGCCCGACCGGTGGGGCTTCCCCGACGTCGCCCTCCTGCGCGTGCCCGGCACGCAGAAGGCGTCCTGCGTACGCCTCGGCGAGCGCCCGCCCGTCCCGCCGACCGCCGTCGGCCTGCACGGCTGGTCCCGCGAGACCGGCGAGCTCGGCGTCCGGCAGGTCCGGGGCAACCTGATCGGCAGCGACGGACAGGCCCTGATCACCGACTGGGTCATGCCCGTCGAGGGCTGCTCCGGCGGCCCCGTCGTCGACCTCGCCCAGGGGGCCGTCGTCGGCCTCAACAAGGGACGCGGACGCGACGGCGGCGCCGTCGTCCCCGTCACCGCCCTGCGCCGGCTCTACGACCTCCCCGGCGGCGCGGCGATGGGCGAGGCGCTGCGCGCCCACGACCGCCACCACCTCGCCCGCTACCGCTCCCTCGACGACCGGCCCGACTGGACCCGCGCCCAGCGTCTCCTTCCCGCCTCCCACGGCGTCAGCCCCGGCCTGCGCACCCAGTTGTACGGGCACTTCGCCGAACTCCCCGCGCCCACCGCGCCCGGCGAGGTCATGGACCTCGTCGACCGGGTCAAGGCCTGGATCAGGGACGACGACCTGCCGGACGCCCTGGAGGACGACCCGCGCACCTGGAGCGAGGGCGCCGGGCTCCTCCGGGGCCTGCGCGCGCCCCGCCGGGACGGCGTCCGCGACCTCGACCTCGACGCCGTCCTCCTGTACGCGGCCCACGTCGTCCGGCACGTCTCCGAGCGGTACGGCGAGCGGGCCGACACCGCCGCCCTCACCCGCTGGATCGTCGACGAGTCGGGCGACGCCGACCGCCACCTGAGGCGCGCGATCGACCGGCTCGTCGGCCCCGGCCGGCCCGCGTCCCTCTCCGTGCGCGAACCCCGCGCGCGTGCCGACGTCCTCCTGGAGATCGACACCCCCCGCTACGACCGGCGCTACCCGTGGCGGGTCAAGCTCCTCCTCGACGGGCACACGGTCAGCCCGCTCCACTGCGACGACCGGGGCGTCGAGCGGGCCCGGCTCCGGGAGACCCTGCGCGAACCGCTCGCGGACGCCCTGCGGCGCGGCGACAGCGGACCGCACCTCGCCGCCGTGGAGGCGGTCCTGCCGCGCGAGCTCTTCGACGAACCCCTCGACACCTGGCGGCTCGAACCGCCCCAGGGCCCCGAGGACGCCTGGGGGACCACCCTCGGCCAGCGCCGGATCGTCGTCATCCGCGACGCCCGCCGCCACGCCCGCGAACCGGCCCCCGAGTGGCGCGAGCGCTGGGAGGCGGGGGAGCGCGGCCCGCTGCGCGCGGTCCCGCTGCGCGCCGAGGTGCCCGGCGCGGGCGCGGACGCCCACACCGCGCGCGTGCGCCGGGAGACCTGGGCGGAGGCCTACGACCGGCTGCGCGACGCCGAGGGCGGCGCCGTCCCCGTCCACTGCGGCCCGGTCGGCAGCGGCGACGGGCTCATGGCGATGAACGCCGCCCTCGCCGCCGGCCACCCGCTGGCCCTCTGGCGGACCGGTGCCCACGACCACACCGACTGCGCGGAGTTCCACGAGCGGGCCGACCGGCTGCTCGCGGACGCCGCCACCGCCTGGGGCGTGCGCGGCCCGGTCCGCTCCCTGCGCACCCGCGCCCCCGACCGGGCGGCGGGACCCGAGGCGCGGGCCGCCTACGCGTGGGCCGAGACCATCGCCGTACTCCTCGACCCGCCCGACCGGCCCCCGCACGGCGGGCGCCTGGAGGCCCCGCCCCTGCTCGGGGAGGGGGAGCAGTGACCCGAGCGACCACCGGGACGACACCGCCGCGATCCGGCCGGAACGGACATCGGCAGCCCCCGCCGCCGGGCGGTATTTTCGACGCGCCCGGCACCGACACCACAGCCAGGAGGAGTCCATCGTGAGCGATTGGCGGATCTACCGTGGTGCCGGTCTCCCGCACGACGAGATACGGCGGCTGCCCGCCCCGCCGCCCTGGCGCGACTTCTCGGCCGGCGGCGCGGACGACACCCTGGCGGGCTCCGACCGGAGGCTCGGCGTCCGCCGCCGGCTCGTCCAGAACCACCACCCCCGGCCCGCCGAGACCGACGCCGTCAACGCGGCCCTGTACCTGCGGCGTCCGCTCCTCGTCACCGGGAACCCCGGCACCGGCAAGTCCACCCTCGCCCACGCCGTCGCCCACGAACTGGGCCTCGGACGCGTGCTGCGCTGGCCCGTCGTCAGCCGCACCACCCTCCAGGACGGCCTCTACCGGTACGACGCCATCGGACGCCTCCAGGACGTCCAACTGGAGCGCGCCCGGCCCGACTCGACCGGCTCCGCCGCCGCGACCCCGGCCGGCATCGGCTCGTACATCCGGCTCGGCCCGCTCGGCACCGCCCTGCTCCCCTCCGAGCAGCCCCGCGTGCTGCTCATCGACGAGCTCGACAAGAGCGACCTCGACCTGCCGAACGACCTCCTGAACGCCCTGGAGGAGGGCGAGTTCGCCATCCCCGAGCTGGAGCGGCTGGCCGACCGGGAGCCCGTCGTCGAGGTCCTGAGCGACGACGGGCGCAAGGTGCGGATCCTCGGCGGCCGGGTCCGCTGCACCACCTTCCCCTTCATCGTCCTCACCTCCAACGGCGAACGGGACTTCCCCGCCGCCCTGCTGCGCCGCTGCATCCGCCTGGAGCTCGAACCGCCCGGCGAGGAGCAGCTCGGCGCCATGATCGAGGCCCACCTCGGCGCCGAGGCCGCCACCGGCGAGGGCGAACGGGACCTCGTCCAGCGGTTCCTGAACCGCGAGCCCGGCGAGGTGATCGCCACCGACCAGCTCCTCAACGCCCTCTACCTCACCCAGCACGCCTCCCGCGCCGAGCGGGTCACCAGGGAGCGCATCGCGGACATGCTCATGCAACCGCTCGACCAGCCGAGGTGAGGACCGGATGCACCGGCCGGACCGGCCGCACCTGGCGGAACTCGCCCGCAGACTGAGAGCCGGCGGCCAGGACCCGACCGCCGAGGACCTCGCGGACGCCCTCTGGCTGGCCCGCTGGCTCCCCGGCCCCGAGCCGGAGACCGGCCCGCGTCCCGGGACGGCCGGGGACGGCGCCGACGACCGGGAAGGGACCCGGGACTGGGACGGGGGCGGGGACGATCGGGGTACGGGCGGTTCCTCGCGCGCGGAGGACGGTTCCGTACGGGACGGGGACGGAGTCGTACGGGGCGGGGACGGAGTCGTACGGGACGTGGACGGGCTCGTGCGCGGCGCGGACGGAGCCGCCCGGGAGTCCGTCTCCCTCCACCTGCGCGCCGGAGCCACCGGCGCGCGCGGCGGCGCGGGGCGCACGGAGCGGGGCGCCGGGCTGCCCGTCCGCGCCCCCGGAGCCAACGCGCTCCCCGGGCTCCTCGGCCTCCAGAAGGCCCTCCGCCCCCTGCGCGACTACGCCCCCGCCCCGCCCCGGCCCGGCGAGGGCGTCCTCGACGAGGAGGCCACCGCCGAACGCAGCGCCGCCGCCGGCATCCTCACCCCCGTCCTGCGCCCGGCCTCCGGCCACCGCCCCGACATCCAGCTCCTCATGGACACGGGCCCCGCCATGGGCGTCTGGAGCCGGATGGTCGAGGAACTGCGCCAGGCCTGCCAGCAGTCCGGCGCCTTCCGGGACGTCCAGGTCCACCGCCTGTACGACACCGGCGACGGGCCCCCGCTCGTCACCACCACCTCCGGCGCCGACGGCCGGCCCCGGCTGCGCCCCGTCGACCAGCTCCACGACCCCACGGGCCGCCGCCTCACCCTCGTCGTCAGCGACTGCGTCGGGCCCCTCTGGCAGCGCGGCGCCGCCCAGCGCTTCCTGCGCCAGTGGCCCCGCCACTCCCCGCTCGCCCTCGTCCAGCCCCTGCCGCCGCGCCTCTGGCCCCGCACCGCGCTCCCCGCCGAACCCGGCACCTTCCAGCGGTCCGCCGCCCCCGGCGGACACACCGCCTTCCGCTCCGACGACGAGCCCTGGGGACTCCCCGTCCCCGGCCACCAGGCCGTCCCCGTCCTCACCCCGACCCCCGAGGCCTTCGCCTCCTGGGCCCGGCTCCGCACCGGCCACGGCGGCGACGCCGTACGCGGCTGGGCCGCCCGGCTCGCCCCCGGACCGGCCGGACCGCACGCCCCCCGGCCGTCCCGCGCCCTGCGCGGTGACGAGGAACTGCTCCGCGCCTTCCGGGCGGGCGCCTCGCCCGGCGCGCTCCGGCTCGCCGTCCACCTCGCGGCCGCGCCCCTGACCCTGCCCGTCATGCAGCTCGTCCAGCGGGCCATGCTCCCCGACACCGGCCCCATGGAGCTGGCCGAGGTCCTGCTCAGCGGGCTCCTGCGGCGCCTCCCGGGCCCCGCCCCGTACCCCTGTTTCAGCTATCCGCCGGGCGTCCAGCAGCACTTCCTCGGCTCGCTCGACCCCAGCGCCGCCGCCCTCGTCCTCAAACACTGCTCCGCCTACGTGGAGCGCAATTTCGGCCAGGGCATGCGCAACTTCCCGGCGCTCGCCGCCGCCCGCCTGGCCGGCACCGGTACGGGGGGCGGGGGTGAGCCGGGGAGCGGCGCCGCCCCGACCGACGCGACCGACGAACCCCTCGGGCCCGACAGCGCGGAGGCGGAACTCTTCGCCCGCATCCCCGCGCGCGTGCTCCGCTTCTACCACCCCGACCTCGTCACCCCCGACCCGCTCACCGAGGCCCGCCGCCTCCTCGCCCAGGGCCGCGGCCAGTCCGACCCCGCCCTCCTCGCCGGCGCCCGCGAGCGCGCCGAGGCCGCCCTCGACGCCGAACCCGTCGAGGCCCGGATCGTCCTCGCCCGCGCCCTCCACGCCGAGGCCGGCACCGCGGCCGCCCGGCGCTCCGGCCGGCGCGCGGAACTCCTCGCCCGGGCCGTCGACACCCTCGTACGCGCCGGGGAACTGGCCGGGACCGGCGACGAGGCGTGGGCCGAGGCCCGGCTGGAACTCGCCGTCGTCCACCACGCCCTGTGGCGCGACACCGACGCCCCCGGCCACCTCGACGCCGCCCTCGACGCCCTCGCCGAACCCCCGGAGCGCTGGCCGGAAACCACTCGCCACACCCTCCACCTGCGCCGCGGCCGCCTGCTCCTGGCCCGGGGCGACGGCACCGCCGCCGCCGGGGAGCTCACCACCGCCCTCGGCCTCCGGGAGAGCGCCGCCGTCCTCCTCGACCTCGCCGACGCCCTCCACCTCGCCGGGGCCGGACCCGGCCGGATCGCCCCCGTCCTCGACCGCGCCGAACCCCTCCTCGGCGACGGCCGCGCCCTGCGGCTCCGCTTCACCACCGCCCGCGCCCGGCTGTACGACACGGCCGGCGACGGGGCCGCCGCCGACGCGGCCTACGAGGAGGCCACCCTGCTCGCCCCCACCGACAGCGAACAGCGCGGCCTGACCCTGCTCGCCTGGGGCCGGTCCCTGCTGCGCCGCGCCACCGCCGACAGCGGGACGGCCCCCGTCGACCGGGCCGAGGGGGTCCTGCGCGAGGCCCTCACCCGGCTGCCCGCCGACGCGCCCGAACGGGCCGGGGCCCGCACCCTCGTCGGCAGCGTGCTCGCGCTCCGCTTCCACCGCGCCGGGTTCCTGCCCGACCTCTTCGAGAGCCGCCACCTCCTGGAACAGGCCGTCCGCGGCACCGACGAGCCCGGCGCACGGGCCGAGGCGTGGCTGCAACTGGCCCGGGTGCGGCTTGAGTTGTCCGAAGTGGCCAGGGACGGTCTGATCGGCTCCGCGCTCACCGCCTACCGCAGCGCCGAGGAGGACGCCCGCGCCGCCCACGGCGACGCCCCCGGCTCGGTCACCGCCGCCCGCGCCCTGCACGGCCAGGGTGCCGTCCTGCTCCTGATGGGGCGCCCCGGCCGCGCCGGGACCGCGCTGCGCGCCGCGGCCGAACGGTGGCGGCGGCTCACGGACGGCCTGGTGGAGGTGGACGGGGCCGACGTGGAGCGGACCAGGGCACTGCTCGCGAGGGCGGAGGCCGAGGCCGGGGACGGCCCGCCGCCCGGCGGACCGTCCGAACGGGACCGGCGGAGCATCGCGCCCCCCTGGTGGACCTCGGCCGATGCGGCCGGGTGAGCGGCGTGACGACGGGGGCGCACATGGGCGCAGTTGAGTCGAACGTGTTTCCGGCTTCCCGGCCTCGGGAAGAACCGCTCCGCCGCTACGACTGCGGGGGACGGGCGCCGGTGAGGAGGAGCCGAGGGTGTTCGAGCACACGGGGTGGACGAGTGGTGCCGGCCGGGGCGCCGACCGCACGGCACGCCTGCCCGACCGCGCGGCACACCTGCCGGACCTCGCGGCCGTCGACCTGCGCACCCTGCGCGTCCTGGAGGACCCGGCGCTCGTGGCCGAGGTCGACCGCGTCCTCGGACGCGCGTCGGAGCTGGGCGAGTCGTGGTTCTCCGACGAGGGCGCCGAATGACCTGGCCGGGACCTTCGGCCTTCGGGGCTTAGCCCACCGGGGCTCGGCCCACCGGGGCTTGGTTCGTCGGGACTCGGCCCACCGGGGCTCGGCCCGCCGGGCCTCGGCCGACGAGAGCCGGACCGGCCGGTCTCTGGCCCACCGGGCCGTGGCCCGTCGAGTCCTGGCCCGGCAGGACGTCGTTCACCGGGTCCTCGCCCGCCGGACCTCTGCCCGCCGGGCCCCCGCCTGCCGGACCCCTGCCCGCCGGGCCCCCGTCCACCGGACCTCCGCACGGCCGCCGGGAGTGGCGAGTCCGGCGGGAACCCCGCCCCATCCCCCGGCGGGAACCCCGCCCCACCCCCCGGCGCGGAGGCCGTCATGACC
>NZ_JNXJ01000029.1:0-96304 GCF_000716625.1 Streptomyces bikiniensis
CATCGCCACCCGCTACGACAAAACCGCCCAGTCCTACGAAGCAGCCGTCACCCTCGCATCACTCCTGATGTGGGCGTGACATTTGACGACAGAACCTAGCGGCTGACGGACCGCAGGGCGGTCCACTGGAGTGCAGCGAACCCGGCGACGGTGGCCGCCTGGAGCGGTGTCCACACCAGTCCGGCGGTGGTCGGCTCCAGCCAGGCGACCAGGGCGACGACGCTCAGGGCGGCCCACAGGAGGTTGGCGTCGACGACGAGCTTCACGACGGTGGCCGGGGGCTGCGGCCGGCTCGCTAGCCAGCCGACCCCGGCGGCGAACACGACGAGGAACAGGCCGAGTTCGAACAGCAGGCCCGCGTCGATCCCGAGGAGTTCGCCGAGGGGGCGGGAGGCGGCGGCGTAGGCGACGCCGTTGGCCCCGGTGACGACGGCGTCGAGGGCGAGGAAGCGGCGCAGCGCCGTGTGGGTGCGGGTGGCGCGGGCGGGGCCGGCGGACAGGACCTGGGACTGGGACATGGCGGATCACCTTCCGGGGCGTTCGTACCGGACGTTCGTGCCGGGCGTTCGTGCTGGTCGTGGGCCCGGAGCCCGGACGGAGTGCGCCGCCCGGGTCCCGGTACGAACGAGCATGCCGGGCGGCGGGCGGGGGGTCGATGACGTGGGAGGTAATGCGGCCCCCCCTCGTTCGGCGGACATCAGGACACGTCCCCGACCGGGACCGGCTCACGGCTCCGCCGGTCGTTGCGGAGCGCGTACGGGATCTTGAGGCCACGAGCAGCCCGTGGCAGGCTCGTACCGCATGATCGACGACTTCGCGAAGAACAACCTGCACGGAAGACTGCGGCGGGATCGTGCGGCGCTGCTCTGGAAGCTCGACGGCCTGTCCGAATACGACGCGCGCCGGCCTCTGACGGCGACCGGGACCAACCTCCTCGGCCTGGTCAAGCATGTGGCCGGTGTCGAAGCCAGGTACTTCGGCGAGGTCTTCGACCGTCCTTCCCCGGAACCGCTGCCCCGGTGGCAGGACCACGACGGCAGCGATCTGTGGGCGGCCGAGGACGAGACCCGCGATCAGATCGTCGGGTTCTACCGGCGCACGTGGGAGCACTCGGACGCGACGATCGACGCGCTTCCCCTCGACGCCCCCGGCCACGTGCCGTGGTGGCCGGAACCCCATTCCCACACGAACCTGTTCGCCGTCATGGTCCACGTTCTCGGCGAGACCAACCGGCATGCCGGACACGCCGACATCCTGCGCGAAAACGTCGACGGCCGAACCGGGATGCGGCCCGAACACGAGACGCAGATCGACGAGGAAGCCCGTGCGGCCCACTTCGCGAAGATCGAGCGGGCCGCCAGGGCGGCCGTCCCGGCGAGTTCCTGACGCTGTGGCCGGGGCGTTCGGCGGTGGGGGCGGACGCGGGTCCGGCGGGCCGGGCATCGGACGGCGCCGGGCCCGCGTCGAGCCGTTCCCGGGGTCAGCGGACGGATTCGCTCCGGGAGGTGGGCGGCTCCTGAGCGGGGGCGGGGGCGGGGGCCGGGGTCGGGGCGCCGGGTTCGGGTTCGGGCGCGGCGCGGTCGGCGCGGCGGGCCCGGGAGGCCTCGGCCCGCATCAGGGCGTGGAGGACGGCGAACGGATCGACGGGCATGGCGAAACTCCTCGCGGTGCGAAGGGTGGGTGATGGGGGCTGCGGTGAGGTCGGGGCCTCTCAGCAGCGCATCACCACGCACCGGAGGGCGTCCCCGCGCGGAGCGGGTACGGGGGCGGGGAGCGGGCTCCGGCGACGCCTCCGGTGTGCGCGGTTCCGGCGCCGGGGCCCGGTGGGGCGCAGGCCGGTGCGGTGCCGTCGCGTACGGCCCGGGAACCCGGCCTCGGCGGCCTGGTCGTGGGTCTCGCCGACCGGGTCGGGGGCCGGGACCGAGGCCGCTGCGGGAAGCGGGGAGGTGCCGGAGAGCAGGGCCGGGCCCCCGGCGCCGCACAGCGCGGCAAGGACCAGGAGGACGACGACCCAGCGGTGCCGGCCCGGGCGCGCCCGGCGGCCCGCCGGGGCGGCGGGCACTGCGGTCGGCTCGGGCGCGGGGCTCACGGAGATCCGTACTGCCCCGCGCGGGTCCCGGCGCGGCGCCCGGGGCCCGAGATCCGCCCGGGCGGCCTACGCCCGGCCTCCGGGATTCACCGCCCCGGCGGTCACGCCCGGATCAGCGCTTCTCGTCGCGGACGGACGGCCCGTGGAGGGGGCCGGAGACGGGGGTTCCGGCGGGTCCGTCGAGGGGTCCGTCGGCAGGGCCATGGACCGTACCGTCGGCAGAGCCGCGGACTGTGGCGTCGGTCGGGGCACCGCCCGAACCACGGGCTGCTCCGTTGACCGGGGCGGCGGCTGCTCCGTCGGCCAGGGCGTCGGTCGGTTCGTCAACCGGGGCATCGACCGGATCGCCGCCCGAACCGCGGGCTGCTCCGTTGACCGGGGCGTCGGTCGGCGTGTCGGTCGGATCGCCGCCCGAACCGCCGGCCGGGGCACCTACCGGCCCGTCGGCTGCTCCGTCGGCCGGGGCGGCGGCCGGCTGGTCGGCCCGGGCGTCGGCCGGGTCGTCAACCCGGGCGCCGGTCGGCGTGTCGGCCGGTGCACCGGCCGGGCCTCCCTCCGGGGCGCCGGTCCGCCCGTCCGCCGGACGGTGTGGTTCCGGTCGGGACGGGAGTGGTGGAGGCCCCGCCGCCTCCGGCGGTCCCGTCGCCTCCGGGAGTTCCACCGGCGCCTGGAGCCCCACCGGTACCTGTGGGCCCGAGGACTCCCGCAGCCAGCGGCGCAGGACCCGGTGGACCTGCTCCGCGCCGACCAGTTCCTCCCCCTCCCCCACCGGCGGGGAGAGTTCCGGCGGCGAGAGCAGGAAGGGCTCCGACTGCTCGCCGCCGAGGCCGCCGTGCGAGCCGATCTGCTCCTCGAAGGCGTGCACGGCGCCGGTCCCGGGGTCGTACATGGAGTTGACCATGATGTCCGCGACGTGCGGGAAGCCGTCCGTGCGCCGCACGGCCCGCGCCGCGCCCGGTCCGTACACGGCCAGCGGTCCGTCGTCGGTCAGCTCGGCGACCGGGACCTCGGTCCCGTCACCGGCCAGGACCACCGAGCCGTGCTCGGCGCTCGCCACGAGGACGAAGCCGACGCCCGGATGGTGGGCGAGGGTGCGGAGCAGGGCCGGGTGGCGCCGGTCGATCTCCTCCCGGGTCATCCGGTGCGGCACGTCGGGGAAGGAGACGAGGCCGAGGTTGCCGGAGGCGAGGACCACCGGCTCGGAGGGCTTGGCGGGCAGCTCCCGCGCCGTCTCGTCGCCCTCGTCGAGCGGCCGGTGCAGCGCGCTGCGCAGCGCGTCCCTGGCCGCGTCCCGCGCCTCCGAACCGCTGCGGGTGCGCCGTACCCGGCGCGGCACGGGCAGCCCGCACCCGGCCCTCACCAGGTCCTTGAGCGTCAGGCCGTACACCGCCTCGAAGGTCTCGCCGGGGCTCTGCCCGTGGTCGGAGAGGAGCACGATCCGGTACGGGCGCGGGGCGTGCCCGGCGACGTCCGCGATCAGCGCGATCGCGCGGTCGAGGCGGCGCAGGACCTGGTCGGCGTCCCGGCCGTGCGGGCCGGAGTGGTGGGCCACCTCGTCGTACGCCACGAGGTCGGCGTAGACGGCGGTCCGGCCCGCCAGCATGTCCCCCATCACGGCCGCGACCACCACGTCCCGCTCCACGACCGTCGCGAAGGCGCGGACGAAGGGGTACGTGCCGCCGCGCGAGATCCTGGGGGTCTCGCGGCGCAGCCGGGCCCGCGTCGACTGGCACACCTCGCGGACGCACTCGGTGACGAACGACCCGGCGGTGCGGACCGTGTTGGCCGGGTCGGAGAAGTACGCGAAGTAGCCGGCCCGTGAGCGGTTGCGCCGGCCTCGGCGGGCGGCCACCGACAGGACCAGGGCGACCTGTTCGGCGCCGCCGCTGAAGAGGTTGCCCCGGGAGGCCCCGTCGTAGGAGAGGAGCCCGCCGTCGCCGGTGCGGCGCACCGCCCGCCGCTGGAGTTCGACGGCACTGGCCGGGCGGTTGGACACCATGAGCCGGCCGGTGTCCTTCTCGTACCAGCGGAAGGCGGGCACGTCCTCGTTGGAGCCGTGCAGGATGCCGAGCTGGCTGGCGCCGGTCTGGCTGGACCAGTCGGTGCGCCAGGGGGTGAGCCGGTGTCCGGCCTCCAGCCAGGCGGCGACGGTCGGCATGAGTCCGGCGGCGACGGCGTCGCGCAGCACGCGGTGGCCGACGCCGTCGAGCTGGAGGAAGACGGTGCCGGGGACGGCGTCCGCCGGGTCGCCGGGGGCGCGGGCCCGGGTGCGGCCGGTGAGCCGGTAGAGGCGGCGCCGGTAGGCGTCGTCGTCGCGGACGGCGAGGGCCGTGGAGGTGGCGGAGGCGACGGCGGACATGACGGCCGCGACCACGACGGCGGTCTCGGGGTCGGCGGCGCCGCGCCCGTCGGGGGTGACCCAGAGGGCGACGAGCAGCAGCGAGCCGTTGAGGAAGAAGCCGAGCAGGCCGAGGACGAGGGCCGGGACGAGCAGCAGGGCCCGTACGAGGAGGGGCCACACGAGCGCGCCGAGCAGGCCGAAGGCGCCGGCCGCCCAGGCGGCGGTGATCGCGGTGCGGGTGAGGCTGTCCCCGTCGGGGGACTGCAGCTGGAAGGCGGGGAGCAGTCCCGCGAGGAGGAGCAGGGTGAGCGTGGACACCGCCCAGACCGCGATCACGCGCCCCAGCGCGCCTCCCGCGGCCCGCCAGCCCCCGGCGACCCGCCGGTCGCTCCCGGACCGCCGCCCCGTCTCCGACCGCCGGCGGTCGGCGCCGCCCCCTCGCCCGTCACCCACGCCCGCCTCGCCTTTCAGCCGTTCCTGCCCCAAGCGTGTCACAACGCCCACGGCGGGACCGGAGGAAGGCGGGCGGGGCCCGGCGGGGTCAGGAGCCGTCGTACCCGGCGGTGGGCATCGAGAGCCGCCGGTGCACCCCGGCCTTGGCCGCCGCGTCGTACACCGGTTCGTCGGGACAGACCGTCTCCAGGCGCACCCCGCGCCGCTCGCACTCGGCGCGGAAGCCGGACACGGAGGTCAGCGCGCGGCCGAGGACCCGTTCGCTGGCCGCGACGAAGAGGTCGACCGCGCCGGCCTCCACGTCCGCCCACAGTGCCTCGTGGTCGGGCCGGATGCCGTAGAACAGCAGCTGGCGGGCGATCACGTACCCGTTGTCCTCGGCCCAGCGCGCGCACACCGCGTGCTGGGCGCGCGTGTCGACGAGGAAGGGTTCGCTGTCGAGCTCTTCGAGCGGGGTGAGGCTGGCGATCGCCGCCACCCGAACGTCGTCCATGGAGGGACCCTACTGCGGGAAGGTGCGGCCGAACATCCTCCGGCGCCCGCTCTGGACATCTACCCTCGTTACGGGGGTACGGCAGGGTACGAGGGCACGGAGCGGCCCGGAAACGGGCCGGAGACGGACGGAAGGCGGCACGCGGTGGAGGTCACCTGGTGGGGTCACGCGACCTGCACGGTCGAGGACTCCGGGGTCCGCTTCCTCACCGATCCGCTGTTCGCACGGCGGCTCGCCCACCTGCGGCGCCGCCGCGGCGCCCCGCCGCCGCCCGAGGCCGCGTCCGCCGAGGCGGTCCTCGTCTCGCACCTGCACTCCGACCACCTGCACCTGCCGTCGCTCGCGCGGCTCGCGCCCGGGACGCGGCTCCTGGTGCCGCGCGGGGCCCCCGCCGCCGTGCCGGGGCTGCGCCGGCTGGAGCGGGCCGGGCTGCGGCTCACCGAAGTGGCGGCGGGCGACGAGGTGACCGTGGAGGGCGTGACGGTACGGGCCGTCCCGGCGCTCCACGACGGGCGGCGGCTGCCCGTGGGGCCGCACCGGGCGCCCGCGCTCGGGTACGTCGTCGAGGGCGAGGCGCGGACGTACTTCGCCGGGGACACCGGCCTCTTCGACGGCATGGCGGAGGCGGTGGGCCCGGTGGACGTGGCGCTGCTCCCGGTCGGCGGCTGGGGCCCGTACCTGGGGCCGGGCCATCTGGACGCGGGCCGGGCGGCCGAGGCGCTCGCGGAGCTGTCCCCGGCGGCGGCGGTGCCGGTGCACTACGGCACGTACTGGCCGATCGGGCTCGACGGGGTCCGGCCGCACGAGTTCCACTCCCCGGGGGACGAGTTCGTGCGGCACGCGGCGCGCCTGGCGCCGAAGGTGGCGGTGCACCGGCTGGGGCACGGCGAGCGGGTGCGGCCGGAGGTCGCCCGGTGAGCGACGGGATCGCCCGGTTCGCCGAGGTGGTGGGCGAGCTGCCGCCGGAGTCCACGCAGCAGGCGGTCGGCTATCCCTCGCTGTTCCTGCTCGTGGCGCTCGGCGCGCTGGTGCCGGTGGTGCCGACGGGCGCGATCGTCAGTTCGGCGGCGGTGGTGGCCTTCCACCAGACCTCGCCGCTGTCGCTGCTCTTCGTCTTCCTGGTGGCGGCGTTCGCCGCGTGCCTCGGGGACGCGGCGCTGTACTGGCTGGGGCGGCGCGGGGTGCACTCCGACAAGGGCTCGCGGTGGCTGGCCGCGCTGGAGGGCCGGGCCCCGCCCGAGCGGCTGGCGCACGCGCGGGAGCGGCTCGACGCGCACCAGGTGTCGGTGCTCGTCCTGTCCCGGCTCGTGCCGGCGGGGCGGATCCCGGTGATGCTGGCGTGCCTGCTCGCGGAGATGCCGCTGCGCCGTTTCGTCCGGGGGGACGCGGCGGCCTGCCTGGCGTGGGCGGCGACGTACCAGCTGATCGGGATCCTGGGCGGTTCGCTCTTCCCGGAGCCCTGGCAGGGGGTCGTGGCGGCGGTGGCCCTGACGGTGCTGATCAGCGCGGTTCCGGCGCTGTGGCGGCGGGTGCGGGGGACGCGCTCCGGAGCGCCCGCCTCCGGAGCTCCGGCTTCCGGAGGACCTGCCTCCGGAGCCCCGGCCCCTGAAACCCCGGCCTCCGGGGCGCCGGGCGGGTCACGGCACGAGCACCCGTGAGCCGCCGATCGGCAGGTCCCACAGGTCCTCGCGGGCGAGGCCGGCCTTCTCCCAGGCGGCTCTGACCCGGGTGAGGGGTTCGAGGACGGGCTCGCAGGAGAGCACGAAGGTGGCCCAGTGCATGGGCGCCATCCGCCGGGCCCCCAGGTCCTGATGGGCGCGGACGGCCTCCTCGGGGTCGGTGTGGACGTCGCGGAGCCACCAGCGCGGGTCGTAGGCGCCGATCGGGAGCAGCGCCAGGTCGATGCCCGGGTGGCGGCGGCCGATCTCGGCGAACCAGTGGCCGTATCCGGTGTCCCCGGCGAAGTACACGCGGTGTCCGGAGCGGTCGGTGAGCACCCAGCCGCCCCACAGGGAGCGGCAGGTGTCCAGGAGGGTGCGCTTGGACCAGTGGTGGGCGGGGACGAAGTCGAAGCGGACGCCGCCGAGTTCGGCCGCCTCCCACCAGTCGAGTTCGGTGACGCGGGTGAACCGGCGGCGGGTGAACCAGCGGCCGAGGCCTGCCGGGACGAAGACGGGGGTGTCGCGGGGCAGCCGTTTCAGGGTGGGGGCGTCGAGGTGGTCGAAGTGGTTGTGGCTGATGACGACGGCGTCGACGCGCGGCAGGTCCTCCCAGCGGACCCCGACGGGGGTGAGCCGGGCGGGGGTGCCGAGGATGCGGCGGGACCAGACCGGGTCGGTGAGGACGGTGAGGCCGCCGATCCGCACCACCCAGCTGGCGTGTCCGGCCCAGGTGACGGCGAGGGTGTCGGGCCCGGCGGGCGGGACCGGGCCGGGCTCGAAGGGGAGCAGGGGGACGTCCCGGAGCCCTTCGGGGCGGGGGCGCACGGCTCCTTCGCGGGCGAGGCGGGCCATGGACCGGACGCCGGGGAGGGGGGTGGTGAGCCGGTCGGCGAAGGTGCGGGGCCAGTCGTACCGCAGCCGTCCGACGGGCTGGAGGGCGGGTGCGGGGGCCGTGGCACGGTCGGTCTCGTACGGGGCGGCTGCCGTCCGTTCGGTCATCTGCGGGCTCCGTTCCGCTCGGCGCTTCATGGCGGGCTCGTGGGGCGTCGGCGGGCGGCCGGGGTCACCGGAGTTCCTCCAGCGCCGCGCCGAAGTCCGCGAGGGCCCGGGCCACCCGGGGAAGCTCCGGGGGGTCCTCGGCCCCCAGGGCCTCGGTCCGCTCCTCCCCCGTGGTTCCCAGGAACATGCGCGTGCCGAAGCGGACCCGGAGGGCGCCCAGTTCGTCGCCGAAGCGGTGACCGCCGGCCGCGGGGGCGCCGAGCCGTTCGGTGAGGAGGGACTCCAGTTCCAGGGAGTCGGTGACGCCCCGGGCGGGGAGGCCGTCCCGCAGCGGTCCGAGGTCGGCGTAGAGGTGGCGGCCGGCCTGCGGGGGCAGGGAGAGCGCTCCGGCGGCGAGGACGGCGCGGTGGGCGGCTCCGGCGAGGCGGCCGTGGACGGCGGCGGCGCGGCGGGCCGGTGCGGTGACGTCCTCGGGTTCGTCGAGGGCGTGGGCGAGGGCGGGTGCCAGGGGGCCGGGGACGACGGAGCCGAGGGCGGTGAGGACGTCGAGGACGCGGGCGCGGGGGTCGGTCCAGCGGTCGGCGCGGGAGGGGTCGGTGGGCGGGAAGCGGGCGACGGCGCAGGGCCAGGCGGCGGGGGTGAGCGCGCCGCCGAGGTCGCTGAGGACGGTGACGTCGTCGGGGCACATCTCGGCGGGGCTGACGAGGACGGTGCCGTGCGGGTCGTGGCGGGTGTCGCGCCAGGTCTCGTCGCTGACGACGTGGAGTCCTTCGGCGACGGCGGCCTCGCAGGCCTCGCGGACGAGTTCGGGCGGGGCGACGGTGCCGGTGGGGTCGTCGGCGACGGAGAGCAGCAGGACGCGGGGGTGGCCGCCCTCGGCGCGGACGCGCCGGACGGTCTCCAGGAGGGCGTACGGGTCGGGGACGCCGCCGCACTCGGCGGGGGTGGGCACGTGGTACGCGGGGCGGCCGAGGAGCCGGGCCTGCGGGGCCCACCAGGCGGGGCAGGGCCGGGGCAGCAGGAGGTCGCCGCCGTGGGCGGCTATGAGGGCCAGGAGGAGGGCGGGGGCGCCGGGGGCGGCGACCACGTCCTCGGGGTGGGTGCGCAGGCCCCGGCGCCACCAGTGTCCGGCGGCGGCCTCGCGCAGGACGGGGCCGCCGCCGGGCGGCTCGGGGTCGGTGCGTCCGGCGGCGGCGGAGAGGAGGCCGGCGAGCACGGGCGGGACGGGCAGGCCGGTGTCGGGGGCGGGGGGACCGTAGCGCACCGGGCCGCGCCCTTCCGGAGCCTTCTGCGGCATGTCCCGTACCTCCTGAGCGCACGGGGGCGCCGGGCACGGCACCCTCGTGCCCTTTATACGGAGGTTCGGACGGTTCCGCCGCTTCTGGGGGCGGTCCGAGGGACGGGCGCCTGCCCGGGGCGGTTCGCGCCCCGGGGAGGGGTGCCCGCCCCGGGGCGGTTCGCGGCCCGGGGGAAGGCGTCGCTCCGGGACGGGCTCAGGCGACGGTGACGGGGTGGCGTACAGCCGCGCCGAACAGGTAGCCCTGGGTGTTGTGGACGGCCCGCTCGGGCTGGGTGTTCCCGGCGGCGTCGGTGGCGCGGGAGAGCAGGGTGGCCTGCCCGGGGCGGTCCGGGCGCCAGGGGGCGCTCCAGCGGACCCAGCCGTCGCGCCGGGGGACGTCGTGGAGCTGGGCCGGGCGCCAGTGGGCGCCGCCGTCGGTGGAGACCTCCACCTTCCGCACGGGGGCGAGGGCGGACCAGGCGCGGCCGGTCAGCCGGTGGACGCGCCCGGCCTCCAGGGTGGCCCCGAGGGGGAGCTGGTAGCCGGACTTGAGGGTCTGGCGCCCGAGCGGGGCGCTGCCGCCCTCGGGGTGGGCCTCGCCGAAGAGGCGGTACCAGTCGGTGGACCAGGGCGAGGCCAGGGGGCGGGTGGAGACCTCGATGTCGCCGAGCCACTTGACGGAGGCGATGCCGATCCAGGAGGGCACGACGAGCCGGACCGGGTGCCCGTGGTCGTACGGAAGGGGCTCGCCGTTCATCTCGTACGCGAGGATCACGTCGTCCAGGGCCTTGGCGAGCGGCAGCGGGCGGCGCACCCGGCCGTAGTCGACGCCGCCGGAGACGTACGGGTCGTCGAGGCCGCGCGGCTGGACGGCGACGGCGTCGCGGGCGAGTCCGGCGCGCCGGAGCACGTCGGCGAGGCGGACGCCGCGCCAGCGGGCGGCCCCGACGGCGCCCAGGGTCCAGGCGGTGCCGCTGACGGCCTCGCCCTGCTGGCTCGTGTAGAAGCCGCGGCCGTTGCCGGCGCACTCGATGAGGGCCGTACGGGTGACGGACGGCAGGTCGCGCAGCTGCCCGTAGGTGAGGTGGAAGGGGCGGCGGCCGTGGAGCCCGTCGCCCCAGAGCGTCAGGCGCCAGTCGCGGGCGTCGAGGACGGGGGTGGAGGTGTGGTTGCGGACGAAGAAGCGGTCGGCGGGGGTGAGGTACCCGGTGTCCGCGAAGGCGTCGAACCGGGCCTCGGCGTTGGTGCCCCGGACGGTGAAGTGCTCGGCGGGGAGCGCCTTGACGATCCCGGGCGCGGCGGGCCCCGCCGCGGCCGCGTGCGCGGGGGCCGCGGCGGCGAGCCCGCCGAGGGCGGAGACCGCAGGGCTCGCGGCGAGCAGCTTCAGGAGGGAGCGGCGGGCGGGCACGGGCGAGTACGGCACGGGTCTCCTCGGCGGAAGGAAGGGGGAGGGCCGAACGGGCGGCGCGCCGATCCTAGGGGCACGGGACGCGTTCGAACGGTCCGTTCACAGGCCTGTCACAGAGGGCCTGCGGGGCCTGGCAGACGTGAGGGCGCTTTCCGGTGAGGACCGGAGAATGCAAGGTCGGCGGAGAGGGGCCGGGCGCGGGACGCGCGGCACGCCGATCCGTGCGGCGCTCCCCGCGGACCCGGTCGCCTCCGCCGCCGTGCACGGCCGCTCCGGCGGTCGGCCCTTGGAGGAACTCCTTTGCCGACGCGCCCTGTCGAGGTGGACCTCTGTCCACAATTCAAGACATGGGTCTCACCATTCGGCCGTGGCGCATACCGTGAGGGCATCCGCCCACACCGAGGGAGCCGGTTCCATGACGCACGCCTCCACACCGCCCGCGGCCCACGAGACCGCCGTCTACACGCACGGCCACCACGAGTCGGTCCTGCGCTCGCACAGCTGGCGGACCGCCGTCAACTCCGCCGCCTACCTGCTGCCCGCGCTGCGGGCGGGGCTGGACGTCCTGGACGTGGGCTGCGGGCCCGGCACCATCACCGCCGACCTGGCCGCCCTTGTCGCGCCGGGCCGCGTGACCGGGGTCGACGCCGCCGAGGACGTCCTGGTGAAGGCCCGCGCCGTCGCGGACGGACGCGGCCTGGAGAACGTCCGGTTCGCCGTGGCCGACGTCCACGCCCTGGACTTCCCCGACGACTCCTTCGACGTCGTCCACGCCCACCAGGTGCTCCAGCACGTCGGGGACCCGGTCGCCGCACTGCGCGAGATGCGGCGGGTGTGCCGCCCCGGCGGGATCGTCGCGGCCCGGGACAGCGACTACGGGGCCTTCGCCTGGTTCCCCGAACTGCCCGTCCTGGACGGGTGGCTGGAGCTGTACCACCGGGTGGCGCGCGCCAACGGCGGCGAACCGGACGCGGGCCGGCGCCTGTACTCCTGGGCCCGGCGGGCCGGCTTCACGGACGTCACGGCGACCGCCGGGACCTGGTGCTTCGCCACCCCCGGGGAGCGGGCCTGGTGGAGCGGCCTGTGGGCGGACCGCACGACCGCCTCCGGCTACGCGGACCTGGCCGTCTCCGGCGGCCACGCGACCGCCGGGGAGCTGGCGGCGATCGCGGAGGCCTGGCGGGAGTGGGGCGGGCGGGAGGACGCGTGGTTCATGGTCCCGCACGGGGAGATCCTGTGCCGGGTGGCGTGATCCCCCCTCACGGGTTCGGGCGCATCCGGAACTCGTAGGCGTCCGGCAGGGGTTCGTCGGTGGTGCGCGCCCAGAGCTCGCCGAGCACCTCGGCGCCCTCGCCCAGGTCCGCCACTTCGAAGCCCTCGTCGAAGACGGCACGGGCCGCGTCCGGGCGGCCCTCCGCGAGGAGGATCCGGACCTCCAGGAGCCGGAACGCTCCCCTCCCCCGTACCCCGTCGGGAAGGCGGGCCCAGAGCTGCCGGGCCCGGTCGGTCCGGCCGGCGTCGAGCAGCGCCGTCACGGCCTCGCGGCCGAGGGCGGCGGCCACCGCCTCCCCTTCCTCGGAGACGGCGTGGCCCGCGTGGTCGGCGAAGGCCTCGGCGAACCGTTCGGCGGCCCGCTCCGCGTGCCCGTCCTCCCGGTCGGCCACGGCCAGGCAGTACAGCAGCGGCCAGGAGACCCCGGCCCCGCGCAGTCCCCGCTCCCAGCTCCGTACCGCCTGGGCTCGGTCCCCGGCGTGCCACTGGGCGATGCCGAGGTGGTACTCGGTGGCGGGGTCGGCCGGGGCGGTCTCCAGCATGTCCCGCCAGGGGGCGGAGACGAGCGGCGCACCGGGCCCGGCACCCTTCGCCGGGGGCGGCAGGACGCCGGTGCGCAGGAGTGCGCGCCACGGCTCCTGCGCCGGGCCGAGCGTCGACTCGGGGAAGGGCGTGCCGGGCAGCTCGTACCCCCCGCGCAGGACTTCGAGGGCGCCCCAGCCGGAGCCGGCCGCGAGGACCGTCTCCGGCTCGCCGTCGGCGGCGTGCTCCCGCCAGGCGGTGTACGCGGCGTCGACGGCGGCCCGGGGCAGGGCGCCGTCCAGGGCGCGTTCGGCGTCCGCGCGGACCGCCGCCCAGTCGTCACCGAGTACGGCGGCGGGATCGGCGGCGAGCGGACCGTACGCCTCCAGCCAGCTGAACTCCTCCCCGCCCGCCAGCTCCAGGTGCTCCAGCTGGGTGCGGGCGAGTCCGGCCTGGATCTCGGCGTAGCCGGGGGTGCCGGGTTCGGTCAGCCACTCCTGCCAGCGGCGGCCGCCGCGCCCGGTGCCCCAGACGAAGAGCTTGCGGCCGCGCAGGGCGTCGGTGGAGGTCTGGACGAGCCCGGTGCCGTCCGCGCCGAGGGCGGCGATCCAGGGCCGCCGCCCCTCCGGGAGGTCGTAGAACCAGTCGGCGGCGTGGGTGCTGTTCAGGGGGTACGAGCGGTCGGTGCCGGTGTCGTCGGCGGGTACGGACACGCGGTCCAGGCCCCGCTCGTAGCCGTGGTGCCAGGCCTCGTCGGCGGGCGCGAGGATCCGCCGGTCCTCGGGGACGGCGGTGTTGGACCACCAGTAGACGGGGGCGGGGCGCTCGTGGGGGTTGCGTATCCGGACGCCGACGCGGAGGAAGTCGGAGCCCTCCGGGAGCCACAGGTCGACCTGGAACGGCAGGTCGCGCAGCCGCTCCCACTCCCAGAGGCGGAGCATCGGGCCGCCGTCGGGCGCGCGGACGGCCGCCGCGTGGAGGGGCGAGCAGGAGAGGGCGCCGTGGCCGGTGGCGCCGGTGTTCCACTCGACGCCGCCGGCGAACCAGGCGCCGTTGAGGGCGAAGGCGGCGGGCTGGAGGACGGGGTTGCGGTGGACCAGCTCGCGGCCGGTGGGCTTGTGGTGGAGGGAGTGGATCCGGCCGCCGAGGCCGGGCAGGACGGTGACCCGGAGCCGGTCGTTCTCGATCACGAGCGCGTCGAGGTCCGCGGGGGCCCGGTCGCGGCCGTAGCCGTCGCGCACGGGGACGGGCAGGAGGCTGCGCAGCGGCGCCCGGCCGATGCCCCGGGCCATGTCGCGCGGGAGCCCGGCGAGGGTCCGCGCGTCGACGGCGTGCGCCCCGGCGCGGGCGGGCGCGCGCAGGGCGGGAAGCGGGTTGTCCGGTCCCAACGGGGCCGCGGGCAGCGTCAGTACGGCACGTCGTACGGTCGTCATCGCCCCATGGAACACGGTGGGGTCCGTCCTGACCAGGGGCTCTCGGCGTCGGGCTCCGGGCAGGCCAGACGGGCGGGGCGGCCGGATATTCCGGGCGGCGCGGGGGCCCGCCGTCGTACGGTGACGGGTCGGCGCGCCGCCGTGGCGGGCCGGGCAGCAGTGGCACCAGAGGCACAGGGAGTACGGGGAATGGGCACGCAGCACACCTACCGGGTCATCGTGCGCGGCACGTTCGACGGCCTGTCGGAGGAGAGCCGGTCCCGGCTGCTCGCCGAGGCGGACGACCACGGGCTCGCGGCGATGCAGTTCACGGAGGAGGGCTCGCTGGCCTACGACCGGACGCTGAAGCACTTCTCGTACCGTCTGGTCGTCGTCTCCGACGCCGAGGACGGCGAGGAGATGGCGGGCGCGCTCGCGGAGGACCGGGTGGAGACGGCGCTCAGGGCGCTCGGCCACGGCTACAAGGGGCTGCGCTCGACCGTGACGGACCTCGACACGATGAAGATCAACCGCAAGCGCTGAGGCCGTCGCGCGGTCACGCCCCGGGTCCGGGCCGCAGGCTCACACCGCGGATTCCGGGGCCGTCGCGGGTGCCGTGATCGCCCAGCGCTCGTGGTCGCGCCAGGCGCCGTCGATGAACAGCATCGCGGGCGAGAACCCCTCCAGGCGGAAGCCGGCGCGGCGGACGAGGGCGCGGGAGGCGGCGTTGCCGGGCTGGATGTTCGCCTCCAGGCGGTGCAGGTCGAGGGACCCGAAGGCGTGGTCCAGGACCAGGCCCAGGGCTTCGGTGAGCAGACCGCGCCCGGCGGCGTGCGCGAAGGCGCCGTAGCCGAGGGCCCCGCTGCGGAAGGCACCGCGGACGATGTTGTTGATGGTGACGAACCCGGCGATCCGGCCGTCCCGCGCGCGCTCGCACACCAGGAACCCGGCGCGCGCCGGGTCACCGAGGAGCGTCCCGGCGTAGGCGGCGTACGCCTCGGGCGTGCACGGCGGGAACAGCCACGGCCGGTGCAGCTCCCGGCTCTCGCGGGCACGGGCGGTGAACTCGCCGGCGTCGTCCCGCGAGAAGGGCCGCAGACCCACGCGGGGGCCGACGGCGAGGTACGGGCCGGGATTCCCGGAGGACGGATCCGGGGCGGAGGGGTACGGACCCGGGGCATCGGACATGCGGCCAGGTTATGCGGACCGGCCGTACGGGGCGGACCGGGCGGCCTGCGGCGTCCCGCGGCCGGCGGCCGGTGCCGGTGCCGGCGGTCGGCGGTCGGCGGTCGGCGGTCGGCGATGGGCAGTCGGCGGTCGGCGATCTGCGGTCCGCGATCTGCGGTCGGCGATCTGTGGCTGGCGGTCGGCGGCCAGGGGGCGGCGGTCGGTAGCCGGTGGAACCGCCCGCCCGGCCACCGGCGAGGCCGGACCGGCGCGCCGTACGGTCGGGGCCCCCGGTCAGCGGCGGGCCGTGCGGACGCGGGGCGGGCAGGTCTCGCCCCGGCGGACGACCCCGATCATGACGGTGGTCCGCCGGTCGAGGTCCGCGCCCGCTTCCGGGTACTGGGTGCAGACCTGCCAGCGCGAGGGCCAGAGCACCCGCCGGTCCCGGCCGCTCACGTCGTGGACGTCGAGCCGGGTCCGGCGGTCCAGACGGGTGAAGACGCGCCACAGGCCCAGGCCCAGGAAGTCCGGCACCGTCCGTTCTCCCGGTCCGTCCGCGGCCCCGGAGGCTTCCTCCGCCGAGGTCGCGGCGACGGCCGCGAGCGCGAGGAGGGCGCCCGCGCCGACGGCGGCGGCCCGCCTCACTTCCGCCTCCCGCCGGGCCGGAACGTGCCCGCGCCCGCGTCCGCCGTCCGTTCCCTGTCCTGGGGACTCATCGTTCCGGGCCTCTCCTCGTCGTACTGTCCCTGCGTCGTACTGTCCCTGCCGTCCGTACCGGCCGCCGCCGTGGGACCAGAATGAGGGGCGCGGGGCCCTGCCATGGCGGTGGGGAGAGCCGTACGGGTGACTTGTCAGACAACGTGGCCCGGCTACCGTGGTTCCGGAGGCGGGACCGACAACGAGAAGAGGAGGGCCCGTGGCGGTCGGCGGACAGCGGCGGCGGCCGGTCGTGGCGCTCTACGAGCGGATCGCGGACGCCGTCCACGACGGCACCTACCCGCCGGGGTCCACGCTCCCCTCCGAGCCGAAGCTCGCCGCCGAGCTGGGCGTGAGCCGGCCCGCCCTGCGCGAGGCGCTGCTGCTGCTCCAGGAGGACGGCGTCCTCACCGTGCGGCGCGGGGTCGGCCGCACCGTGAACGACCGCCCGCCCCGGCGCGGGTTCGAGCAGGTCCAGCCGCTGGAGGAGCTGATCGGCGGGAGCGTACCGCTCCGCGTGCGGGCGCTCCTGCGGACGGCCGAGGAGCCGACCGACTTCACCGCCCAGCACCTGCTGGCCCCGGCCCGCGCCGAGCTGCGGTTCTGGGAGTCCGTGCTGTCCGGGGAGGGGACGGCGGCGGCCCTGAGCCACGAGTGGGCGGCGGCCGACGACCTCCTCGGCCGGGTGCACCCCGAGTTCGCGCGGGCCCTGCGGGAGGCGGACGCCGGCGGGCGTCCCGCCGCCTCCATGCTCTCGGTCCTGGTCGGGGCCTCGCGCGAGACGGCCCTGAGCGCGCACAGCGGCATCACGGCGACGCTGCTCGGGCGGCGGCGCGGGGACCAGCTGGGACGCCCGGCGGACACCCCGGCCGTCCTGGTCACCCAGGTCGTGCGAGTCGGCGAGGTCCCGGTCCTGGCCGCCAAGCACACGCTGCCGACGGGCGCGCCCGCCCTGCCGGTGCTGCACTCCCACTGAGCGGTCCCCGCGCTCCTCCCGGCCCCTGTCGGGGCCGTCACGGCGCGCCCCCTCCCCGTGGCGTACACTTCCCCGCCATGCACTTGTCTGACAACCTCACCGCGCCCACCGCCGCCCCCGTCTCCGACTGGATACGGCGGGCCCCCAAGGCCGTCCTCCACGACCACCTCGACGGCGGGCTGCGCCCCGCGACCATCGTCGAGCTGGCGCGCGAGTGCGGCTACACCGCGCTGCCGACCGAGGACCCGGCCGAGCTCGCGGTCTGGTTCCGGGACGCCGCCGACTCCGGTTCGCTGGAGCGGTACCTGGAGACCTTCGCCCACACCTGCGCGGTGATGCAGACCCGCGAGGCGCTCACGCGCGTCGCGGCCGAGTGCGCCGAGGACCTGGCGGCGGACGGCGTCGTCTACGCCGAGGTCCGCTACGCCCCCGAGCAGCACCTGGAGGGCGGTCTGACCCTCGACGAGGTCGTGGAGGCGGTCAACGACGGCTTCCGCGAGGGCGAGCGCCGCTCCGGCGGCCGCATCACCGTCCGCACCCTGCTCACCGGGATGCGCCACACGGACCGCTCCCTGGAGATCGCGCGGCTCACGGTCGCGCACCGGGACAACGGCGTGGCGGGCTTCGACATCGCGGGCGGCGAGATCGGCAACCCGCCGGCCCGCCACCTCCCCGCCTTCCAGCACCTGAAGCGCGAGAACTGCCACTTCACCATCCACGCCGGCGAGGCCGTCGGCGCGGAGTCGATCCACGAGGCCGTGCAGGTCTGCGGCACCGAGCGGATCGGCCACGGCGTACGGATCACGGACGACATAGCCGAGGACGGCACGCTCGGCCGGCTCGCCTCGTACGTCCGGGACAACCGGATCGCCCTGGAGGTCTGCCCGACCTCCAACCTCCAGACGGGCGCGGCGAAGGACTACGCGACGCACCCGATCGACGAACTGCGCCGCCTGGGCTTCCGGATCACGCTCAACACGGACAACCGGCTGGTCTCCGGCACCACCATGAGCGAGGAGTTCCAGCACATGGCGGACGCCTTCGGCTACGGCCCGGAGGTCTTCGAGGAGTTCACGGTCGCCGCCCTGGAGGCCGCGTTCCTGCCGCTGCCGGAGCGCCGGCGCCTGATCGACGAGGTCGTGCGCCCGGGGTACGCGGCGCTCTGAGGCCGTCCGGAGCGGCGGGCCGGCGCGCCACGGCGCCGGCCCGCCCCGGAATCACTTCTTCTTGAAGTTGTGGTCCAGCAGCTTCTTGACGTCGGCCGTCCGGTTCGCCTCGGACGACGAGGCCAGCACGGTGCCGATGAGCGTCCTGCCGTTGCGGGTGGCCGCGAAGACGAGGCAGTACTTGGCCTGCGGGCCCGAGCCGGTCTTCACGCCGATCGTGCCGCTGTACTCGCTCAGGAGCCTGTTCGTGTTGGTCCACGACATGTACCGGTAGCCACCGGACTTCGTGGTCACCTTCTGCGTCGTGGTCTTCGTCCCGACGACGGTGCGGAACGTGGTGTTCTTCATCGCGCTGCTCGCGAGCTTCGTCAGATCGCGCGGGGTCGAGTAGTTCTGCCCGTTGCTTATGCCGTCGAACGAGTCGAAGTGGGTGTTCTTCATACCGAGGTTCTTGGCCTCGGCGTTCATCTTGCCGATGAACGACTTGACCCGGGCCGCCCGCGTGGAGCCGGTGCCGAACTTGTCGGCGAGGGCGTAGGCGGCGTCGCAGCCCGACGGCAGCATGAGGCCGTAGAGGAGCTGGCGGACGGTCACCTTGTCGCCGACGATGAGCCGGGCCGACGAGGCGTTCTTGGCGACGATGTAGTCGCTGTAGGCCTTGTCGACCGTGACCTTGGCGTCGAGGTTGAGGCCCTTCTGGGCGAGCACCACCTTCGCGGTCATGATCTTCGTGGTGGAGCCGGTGGACCGGCGGGTGTCGGCGGCCTTCCCGTACACCGTCGTGCCCGTGCCGTCGTTCATGATGAAACCGCCCAGGGCGGTGACCGTCGGGTCGACGGGTGCGGCGTACGCCTGGCCGGCGAAGAGTCCGCCGGCCAGCACGGCCGAGGCCGTGAGCGTGACGGTCACGGCGCTGCGCACCCCGAGTGTGGGAGTCTTCAAAGTCTTCTGCCCTTGGATCGATGCCTTCCGGCGCCCGTGCGGGCCCGGCGCACGGAAGACGAGCGAAGGAACTCCGGGGATGTACGGCGGGGGCCGTGAAGTTCCTCGCATTCCGGGCCGCCCCGCCCCGGTCGCGAGCGGGGGCGGCCCGGAGCCCGCGGGTCCGCCCGGGGTCAGGCGTGGCAGCGCAGCATCGTCAGCGGCGGGTTGGCGTCGTGGTCGGCCCAGAACTCCTTCCCGTACTCGCGCACGCCGGCCTCCGAGATCTCCAGGGGCACCCAGGTGATCCCGTGGAACCCGGCCGCCCGCAGGCTCTTCTCCAGGACCTCGCGGCCGGGCGGGTTCGCCTCGAACGAGATCGGCGGGTCGAGGAGGGCGGTGAGCCGCTCGCGCGGCCCGATCTCGGTCTCCTCGCCCAGCGATTCGCACAGGAAGCCGTACTTGGCCAGGGACGGCCCGTCGAAACGGAAGTCCGGGTTCTGCGTGAAGACGAAGAACCCGGCCCCGGCCGCGAGGCTGCGGTGGACGTTCCGGCACATCCGCTCGATGGTGGCGACGCTGTCGGCGTAGTTGAACAGCTGGACCGCGATCGCGAGGTCGAAGGGTTCGTCGAAGGCGCGCAGCTCCGCGACGTCGCCGACCTCGTACCGCGCGCCCAGCGGCTCGGCGTCCTCCAGGGCCCGGGCCGCGTCGACCATCGCGCCGGAGATGTCGACGCCGAGGACGTCGGACGCGCCGCGGCGCTTGAGCTCCCGGCTGTAGAAGCCGGTTCCGGAGGCCAGGTCGAGGACCGACCTGCCCTTCACGTCCCCGACGAGGGCGAGGAAACCGGGCACCTCGCCGTAGCGTGCGAGGGGGAGGCCCTTGAACCCCTCGAACGCCTCGCCGATCCCGTCGTACAGCTGACCGCCCATCGTGCCGTTCCCTTCTTCGTGGCGTCGGCCTTCGGGCAGGCCGCGGCCCCTGGCGGGAAGTCTCTCCCCGGCCGTCCGGAAGGCCGTACTGGCGGAAGCCACGAAGATGGCGAGGACGTTCCGTCGTCACGACGAACGTGGTTGCGACGCGGGCGACTTGAGGGAGGACCTCAGCCCACCCTCCCCCTTACCAGGGGCAGGGAGAGCGTTCCCGTCGATTCGGGGGCGCTGACGACGGTCACCGGCTTGACGCCACGGTTGCCGGAGTACGCCGTGTCGCTGGCGGCGATCACGAACTCCAGCCGGTGGCCGGTCTCGTAGCGGTGGACGATGCCGGGCAGTTCGACCGTGAACGGGCGGGTGGCGTCCGGGACGCGGACCGGGGCGACGAGCCGGTTGACCAGGGTCTTCGTGCCGTCGGGCGCCACGTCGTAGAGCTTGGCGAAGAGGACGAGCTTGTCGGCGGCGTTACCGGAGCCCTGGACCCGCTCGGTCGCCGGGGAGACGACCTTCAGGGTGGCCCTCGGGGCGCCGACCAGGTCGACGGGGGCGGTGAGCGGGGCACTGGTCCAGCCGAGGTACGTGCCGGGGGTGTCGTACGGCCGGGGGTCGGGCAGCCCGATCGTGCCGGCGAGCGAGGACTCCGAATGACTGGTCGGGATCAGCCAGTTGCTGTACGTGCGGGAGCCCCGGGCGACCTTCGCGCGGTCGTCCACGAGCTTGCCGTTCCCGGAGAGGTACAGCTCCTGGCTGAGGGCGGGGACCTCGTCGGCGGTGCCGTAGCCGCCCTCCCCCTCCCGGTACCAGGCGAAGGCGGGGCCGGTGTCCGCGGTCGCGTCCTTCCGCAGGTGCCGGTCGAACCAGGCGAGGATCCGCTGCCCGACGTAACTCCCCTCCGGGTTCGCGAGGTCGAGTTCGCCCGGCTTCCGCCCTCCGCTGTGGCCCCAGGACTGCCAGATCATGCGGGTGTCGACGCCCCGCTCGCGGAGCCGGTCGTAGGTGTCCCGCGCCTCGTTGAGGTTGAACAGGGTGTCGGCCTGGCCCTGGACGATCAGGGTGGGCGCGGTCACCCGGTCGAGGTAGGAGACAGGGGAGACGCCGCGGGCGTAGGCGAGCATCTTCGCGGTCGCGGCCCCGGGCAGGCGGCCGGAGTTGAGGAGCCGTACGGTCTCGCAGGCGTCGGTGGTGAAGTGCAGGCAGCCGAGCGCGTTGATCCGGCTGGGGTCCAGCGAGGGGACGAGCAGTGGCTGCCCCTCGCCCATGAGGTAGAAGCCGTTCGCCCACTGCCACTTGAAGACGCCGGGGGTGGCGCGGTCGGCGGCGTTGGGGGCGAGCGAGTACGCCAGGTCGTTCCAGGTGATGAGCGGGACGAGGGCGTCGAGGCGCCGGTCGACGGAGGCGGTGGCGAGCTGTACGGCGCCGCCGTACGAGCCGCCGATCATGCCCACGCGCGGGTCGCCCGCGCCGTCCCGGGCGACGAAGTCGGTGCGGGTGCCGTCGTCGGCGGCCAGGGTGCCCGCGAGGAAGTCGACGAGCCGGGAGGCGGCCCGGCCGTCGGTCTCCGGGTCGTCCAGGGAGATCAGGCAGCCGGACTTCCCGAAGCCGAGGCCCGAGTAGACGAGGCCGACGTAGCCGCGCTCGGCGAAGGCCCGGCCGATGGCGTCGGTGGAGCCGTCGTCCTTGCTCCCGCCGAAGCCGTTGGTGGCGAGGACGGCGGGCGCGGGGTGGTCGGCGTCCACGCCGGCCGGCCGGTAGAGGTCGGCGTCGACCGCGCAACTCCGCCCGCCCGCCCGGACGGTGAACTTCAGCGGGGTGACGGTGTACGCGGCGGCCTCCCCGGCTCCGGTGGGTGCGGGTGCGGTGGGCGCGGCGCCGGCCGGTGCCGCGAGGGCGAGGGGCGCGGCCAGCGCGGCCGCACCGGTCGCGAGGGCGAGGAGCTTGCGGGACCTGGGCACGGCACGGGACACAGGGACCTCCACGCTGAGGACGACACCGGGCGGCCCACGACGACCTACCGACTGGTCAGTACCAGGGCAGCGCGCCCATGCTGTGGCACGCGTCACAGCCTCGTCAACGCGCGCGTCACAGGTTGTTGACGGAGATTCGGTGAAGACGGGTGGCCCGCGAAGGCGGGCGGTTCGTGGAGGCGGGCGGCCCGCGAAGACGGGCGGTTCGTGGAGGCGGCTGGTCCGCGAAGACGGGCGGTTCGTGGAGGCGGCTGGTCCGCGAAAGGGCCGTGGGCCTCAGCGCAGGGCCGGTACGTCGAGGGTGAGCGTCCCCGCGTCCGCGTCGAGCACCGCCGGTATGCCGAACGGCACGGTGAGCGCGGTCGCGCCGTGCCCGAAGCCCAGCTCCTCCACGACCGGCACCCCGAGGCCGCCGAGCCGGTCGGCGAGCACCGCCCGCACCTCCTCGTACGGTCCGCACTCCTCCCAGGAGCCGAGCCCGACGCCCGCGACCCCGTCGAGCCGGCCGGAGCGGAGGAGCTGGGTGAGGATCCGGTCGAGGCGGTACGCCTCCTCCCCCACGTCCTCCAGGAGCAGCAGTCCGCCGCGCGCCGAGGGCCGGGCGTACGGAGTGCCGAGGTCGGCGGCGAGGAGGCTGACGCAGCCGCCGAGGGTCACGCCCCGGGCGCGGCCCGGCACGAGGGCCCGTGCCGTCTCCAAGCCCAGGGTCCGTACCGACTCGGGCTCGAACAGGGTGGCCCGCAGGGACTCCTGTGTACGCGGGTCCGACAGGAAGGTGCCCGCGGCGGTCATCGGCCCGTGCAGGGTGGCGAAGCCCGCGCGGACGGCGAAGGCCTCGTGCAGGGCGGTGACGTCGCTGTAGCCGACGAAGGCCTTGGGTCCGGCCGCCCGGACCGCCGCCCAGTCGACGAGGTCCACCATGCGCTGGGCTCCGTATCCGCCGCGCGCGCAGATCACGGCGGAGACCGAGGGGTCGCACCAGGCCTCGGTCAGGTCCCGGGCCCGCCCCCGGTCCGCGCCCGCGAGGTAGCCGAGGGCGGGGTGCACGTCCAGGACGTGCGGGGCGACCACCGGCTCCAGGTCCCAGCCGCGCAGCACGTCGAGCCCCGCCCGCAGCCGCTCCTCGGGGACGGGCCCGCTGGGGGCGACGACGGCCACCCGGGCCCCGGGCCGGAGCCGGGCGGGCCGCTCCAGGGCTTTGACGGCAAGCGGCTCCCGTGTCTCGCGGCCGGTCACGTGCGGTACTCCAGGTCCGGGACGTCCGTGCGGTCGAGGCCGAACACCTTGACGTACAGGGACAGTTCCGCCTCTAGGGCGCGGGTCAGGGCCTCGGCCCCGCGGAAGCCGTGGCCCTCGCCCTCGAAGGCGAGGTAGGCGTGCGGGACGCCCCGGCCGGCCGCGCGGGCGAGCAGGCGCTCGGCCTGGGCGGGCGGGCAGATGACGTCGTCGAGGCCCTGGAGCAGCAGGAAGGGGGCCGTGATCCGGTCGACGTGCTCGACGGGCGCGCGCTCCTTGTAGCGGTCGGGGAACCGGTCGACGGGGCCGATCAGCCCGTCGAGGTACCGGGATTCGAAGTCGTGGGTCTCGCCGGTGGCCCAGCCCCGGGGGTCGAGGACCGGGTAGACGATCGTGCCGCAGGCGTACACGTCGGTGCCGACGAGGGAGGCGGCGGCCGTCCAGCCGCCCGCGCTGCCGCCGCAGACGGCGAGCCGTGCCGGATCGGCCGTGCCCTCGGCGGCGAGCGCCGTCGCGACGGCCGCGCAGTCCTCCACGTCCACCACGCCCCACCGCTCGCGCAGCCGCTCCCGGTACTCCCGGCCGTAGCCGGTGGAGCCGCCGTAGTTCACCTCGGCGACGCCGATGCCCCGCGAGGTGAAGTAGGCGGTCTCCAGGTCGAGGACGAGCGGGGCGTGCCCGGTGGGTCCGCCGTGGACCCGGATCACGTACGGGGGCAGCTCCCCGGCGGGTCCGGTGAAGGCGGGGTGGCGGGGCGGGTACACCTGGGCGTGGACCTCCCGGCCGCCGGGCCCGGTGAAGGTGCGGAGGCGGGGCTCGGGGTAGTACGCGGGGTCGACGGCGTCGGTGTGCGCGGCGCCGACCACACGGGCGCGGCCGGTGCGGGTGTCCAGCTCGACCAGTTCGTGGGAGCCGTACGGTCCGGCGGCGACGCCGGTCACCCGGGTGCCGTGGACGGCGAGGGCCGGGGCCCACTCGGTCCAGGGGCCGACGGCGTCGACGAGGTCGCCGCGCTCGGGGTCGAGGACGCCCAGGGCGGTGGTGCCGACGCCGTGGACGACGGCGACGAGCCCGCTGTCCAGGGGTGCGAACCAGCCGTGTCCGATCTTCCAGAGCGGGCCGCCGAACTCCTCGGGGCGGGGGCAGAGCGCGACCGGTTCGGACAGGGCGCCGTCAGCGCCGACCGCGGCCCGGTAGAGGTTCCACCAGCCGGTGCGGTCGCTGACGAGGAGCAGTCGGCCCGCCGCGTCCCAGTCGGCCTGCGGGATCGACTCGGCCGGTCCGCCGGCGACGGTCCTGGCGTCCCGGAAGGTGCCGTCGGAGGCGACCTCGGCGAGCAGGACCTCGGTGCCGTCCCACGGCATCCGGGGGTGGTCCCAGCCGATCCAGACGGCCCGGGTCCCGTCCGGGGAGAGCCGGGGGCCGGTGACGAACCGGTGCCGTTCGGCGGTGAGTTCGCGCACGGCGGTGCGGTCTCCTGCGGCCGAGCCGTCGAGCGGCACGGCGGCGGGGACCCGGCGCACGTCGGTCGGCGCGGGCCCGGTGAACTCCTCCAGGACGCACCACACCTCGCCCCGGTCCGGGTGGACCACCGGGTCGGCCCAGCGCAGTCCGCCGCCGACGGCGGAGACGGGGGTGAGCGGCCGGGGCTCCGCTCCGGGGCCCGCGTCGGGCTCGTACGCGTACAGCCGCTGGTCGGGGAAGTGGCAGAACACCACGAGCGGTCCGCCCTCCGGCCGGTCGGCCGCCGCCCAGGGCCGTCCGCCGTACTCGACGACTCTGCTGCGGACGTTCCACGGGGCGGGCAGCGCGGTCTCCTCCGTGCCGTCGGCGCGCCGCCGCACCAGGGCCCGGCGGCCTCCCTCGGCGGGCCGTGGCGCGGTCCACCACAGCTCGTCGCCGACGGTGCCCGGGTATTCGGGCCGTCCGTCGTGCGCGGCGGCGAGCGCCGCGTCGACGGGCGAGGGCCAGCTGCCGTAGGCGGCCGTCTCCATGCTCTCCGCTCCCCCTGCTGTCACAGGTCCGTTCCCCCTCGTGTCCCGGGTTTCCCCGTACGTCCCGCGTGCCCTACGCGGACTTCAGGTAGTGGTCGAGCACCCGGACGCCGAAGTGGAGGGCGTCCACGGGGACCCGCTCGTCGACGCCGTGGAAGAGCGCGGCGTAGTCGAGGCCCGGGGGCAGCTTCAGCGGCGAGAAGCCGTAGCCGGTGATGCCGAGCCGGGAGAACTGCTTGGCGTCGGTGCCGCCGGACATGGTGAACGGCACGACGCGCCCGTCCGGGTCGAAGCGCTCGACGGCGGCCCGCAGCCTGGCGAAGGTCGGGGAGTCGACGGGGGCCTCCAGGGGCACCTCGCGGTGGTGGAACTCCCACTCCACGTCCGGCCCGGTGAGCCGGTCCATCGTCTCGGCGAACTCCTCCTCGGCGCCCGGCAGCATCCGCCCGTCCACGTACGCGACGGCGGTGCCCGGGATGACGTTGACCTTGTAACCGGCCTCCATCATGGTCGGGTTGGCGCTGTTGCGGACGGTGGGCGCGACGAGGGCGGCGGCGGGGCCGAGCTTGTCGAGGAGGAGGTCCGTGTCGAAGTCGGGGGCGTGGGTGTCGATCTCGATCCCGTACAGCGCGGCCAGTTCGGTGAGGGCGGCGCGGACGGTGGTGGTGAGCCGGACCGGCCAGGTGTGGGCGCCGATCCGGGCGACGGCGGCGGCGAGGCGGGTGACGGCGTTGGCCGTGTTCACCTTGGAGCCGTGGCCGGCGCGGCCGTGGGCGGTGAGCTTGAGCCAGGCGGTGCCCCGCTCCCCCGCCGCGATCGGGTAGAGGGTGGTGCCGGGCTCCGGGTGGAAGCTGAACGCCCCGGACTCGCTGATGCCCTCCGTACAGCCCTCGAAGAGTCCCGCGTGCCGGTCGGCGAGGAAGCCGGAGCCGTCGGCGGCGCTGTCCTCCTCGTCGGCGGTGTAGGCGAGGACGACGTCCCGGCGCGGCCGGACGCCCTGGCGGGCCCAGGAGCGGACGACGGCCAGGACCATCGCGTCCATGTTCTTCATGTCGACGGCGCCGCGCCCCCACACGAGGCCGTCGCGGACCTCGCCGGAGAAGGGGTGGACGCTCCACTCGGCGGGGTCGGCGGGCACCACGTCCAGGTGGCCGTGGATCAGGAGCGCGGGGGCCGCGGGGTCGGTGCCGGGGATGCGCGCCACGACGTTGGTGCGGCCGGTGGTCCGCTCCAGGAGGGCGGGCTCGATCCCGGCGGCGGCGAGCCGCTCGGCGACGTACTCGGCGGCGGGGCGCTCGCGGCAGTCGCCGCCGCCCCGGTTGGTGGTGTCGATGCGGATGAGCTCGGAGGTGAAGGTGACCACCTCGTCGAGCGCCGTCGCGTCCGGTTCCCGGACCTCCTCAGCCATACTGCTCCTCCACCGCGGCGGAGACGATGGTCGTGACCGCCTTGAACGTACGGATTGCCTCGTACATGGTGCCGCTCGTGTACGCGACGCGCCGCTCCCCGCTGCGCGCCACGCCGGGAACCACCGTGGCGGCGGCGCCCAGGTGCTCGGCGTCGAACTCGACCTCCACGGTGAAGGGGCCGCCCCGGACCGGTTCGTACCGCACGGCGAGCGCGGCGCCGGCCTTCGCCGCGGCCCGGATGTCGGCGGCGGTCCTGGCCGGGGGCCGGCACACCGCCGCGTACCGCGAGACGTGGTCCTTGACGGCGACCTTGGGGGCCTCGGGGGCGTAGCCGAGGGCGTCCTCGCAGGTCAGGTCGTCGCCGGTGACGAGGACGACGGGGACGCCGTACTCCGCGACCACATGGGCGTTGAGCAGGCCCTCGCTCGCCCGCTCGCCGTTGAGCCAGACGCCGGTGACGGAGTTGGCGAGGTAGGTGTGGGCGAGGACCCCCTCCGCGCCCGCGCCCGTGTGGTAGCCGATGAAGGCGACGCCGTCGACGTCGCCGTGCTGAACGCCCTCGACCATGGAGAGGGACTTGTGCCGGCCGGTGAGCATCTCGGCCCGCTCGTCCAGTCCCTCCAGGAGCAGGTTCCGCATGGTCCAGTGCGCCTCGTTGATCAGGACCTCGTCGGCGCCGCCGTCGAAGAACCCGAGCACCGCCGCGTTCACGTCGGACGTGAACATCGCGCGGCACCGCTCCCACTGCGGCGTGCCGGGCAGCACGTCGGCGGGCCAGGTCACGCCGGTCGCGCCCTCCATGTCGGCGCTGATGAGGATCTTCATGCCTGGCACCGTACGCGCCGCCCGGCAGCCGTACCACCCCTGTGGAAAACCACCGTTGGAGTGGACCAATGGCACGGACCGGGCGGCTGCAGGGGCAGCCCGGCGGGTTCCGGTCGACTCCTGGACGCCGTACCGCTGAAACGGGTGAAACTTCACCAAGGGGTGTGTATAGGCTGTCGGCCGCAGTTCCCGTACCCGACCCTCGGAGAGCCCCGGTGACCATCGCCCTCACCCCGTCCGACACCACGCCCGCCGAGGCCGGACCCGCCGTCCCCGAGCCCGCCGTCCCCGGACCTGCCGAGGAGGCTCACGGGCCCGCCGAGGAGTCCGCCGGACCCGTCATGGCGGAGGAGCCCGAGTTCTGGGAGCCCTCGGCGCCGGAGTCCCGGGACGAGCCGGACGTCGAGGGCCGGGGGGAGGACCCGGAGGAGGGCCCGGACCCCGGAGAGGTGGACCCCGTCGTCGTCCGTGACGCCCACGACTTCGGCGTCTACGCCCGTACCGGCGGGTGGGCCTTCGCCCTCAAGGTGGCGCGGAGCGTCCGGCCCGGCGGCCAGGCCGCCGAGGGCGACGCCCGGCGGAAGGTCTCCGCGAAGGCGTTCGCGGAGCTCGCCGGGTGCTCGCCCGAGCGGGTCATGCGCCACTACAGGGCCTGGGACATGGCGGCCGACGACGGTCTGGTCCCGCAGTTCGAGGTGCTGGTCCCCGGCGAGGACGTCGAGCTGCCCGACGCGGACGTCTGGATCTCGTACTACTCCTCCCGCAACAGCGCGGGCTCGGTGCGCGGCCAGGCGATCAGCGCGGTGGCCGAGGCCGAGGGCATCCGGCCGACGAAGGCCCTGGAGGTCGCGGAGAACCCCACCGCGCTGCGGGCGGCGATCCTCGCCGACCCCGGGACGGCGGAGGCGGCGCGCGGCGCGCTGCTCGACCGGATGAAGGAGGACCCGGCCCTCCAGACGGAGATGGCCCGCGCGTTCGTGCGCACCGACGACCTGAAGAAGGCGGTGGCGAGCGAGTCGAAGGCGGCCGACCGCATCGGGTACGTGCGGCAGATCGTGGAGAAGGGACAGATCAGGACACCTGCCGGACAGACCGTGGAGGCGCCGCCCGAGCTGCGGGCGGAGGCCGAGCGGCACCTGTCGCTCCTCGACGAGCTGGACGACTCGGAGGAGGCCGGCGAGTGGGCCGGCGAGGCGTACGACGCGGTCAGGGGCCTGGTCGCCAAGGCCGTCGAGGAGGACCCGGCGCTGCGGGTCCAGGAGCGGCGGACGAAGTTCTACAGCAGCCTGCAGAAGGCGACGAAGGTCTTCGAGGAGCTGACCCTGGACGAGGTCCTGGAGGAGGAGGTCTTCGAGGACGACATGCTCCAGCGGCTCGAAGCCCTCCAGGAGGCGATCGGCTCCTGCATCAGCGCGCTGCGCAGGGCGTCGACCGCCTCCTGATCCGCTCGCGGGAGTCCGCGGGAGGGAGTACCTCCGCCTCCTGATCCGCTCGCGGGAGTCCGCGGGAGGAATCGCCTCGCCTCCTGATCCCCTCGCGAAGGCCTCCGGAGGCCTCAGTCCTGGTGGCCGAGCTGGAGGTCGCGTTCGGTGCGGCCTCCGCCGGCCACCTGGAGGACGGTGGCGACGGGCGGGTAGCCGGCGGCGATGACCGTGTACTCGCCGGAGGACAGGTCGATGAAGCGGAAGGTGCCGTCGGTCCCGGTGGTGAGGGTGTCGACCACGTTCCCGGCCGCGTCGAGCAGGGTGACCCGGGCGTCCTCCACCGGGCGCCCGCCGCCCGCCCTTACCGTCCCGCGCAGCACGGCGCCGCCGGCCAGTTCGATGTCCTGGCGGGTCTCGCGGGAGGCCTGGACGCTGACCGGGAGCGCGGCGGGCCGGAAGGCGGGGGCGCTGGCGGCGAGCGTGTACTCGCCCGCGACCAGTTCGGTGATGACGTACCCGCCCTCGCGTCCGCTGCGGGTGGAGGCGACGACCTCGCCGCGCACGTCGGTGAGGGTGACGGCCGCGTCCCGCACGGGCGTGCCGTCGGCGGTGACGACGCTGCCCGCGAGCCGTCCGGCGCCGCCGAGGACGACGTCGAGCTCCACCGGGCGGTCCCCGACGGTGACGGAGACGGCCTGCGGCTGGTGTCCGCCGGCCGCCGCGATCAGGACGTACGCCCCGCCGCCGGGGACGCTCAGCGCGTACCGGCCGTCCTCGCCGCTCGCACCGCGGCCGATCTGGCGTCCCTGGACGTCGATGAGGGTGAGGGCGGCCCGGGGGACGCGGCTGCCGTCGTGGTGCTGGACGGTGCCGCAGACCGGGAGCCCCGAGTGCGGCGGAGCGGCGGGTTCGGGGGCCGCGTGCCGGGCGTGCGGGACCGCGCGGGTGCCGTGGTCGGTGGCCTCGGTGGTGGGGGTGGGGTGGGACACCAGCGGTTTCTCCTTGAGGAAGAAGGCGAGGACGAGGCCGAGCACGAGGACCGGCACGAGGTAGAGGAAGATGCGCGGCATCGCGTCCGCGTACGCCTGCACGTACGCGTCGCGCAGGGCGGGCGGCAGGGTGCGCACCGTCTGCGGGGTGATCGACTCGGCCGGCGGGAGCGCGGCGGAGCCGCCCTGGGCCAGGACGCCGGCGAGGCGGTCGCCGAGGGCGTCGTCGAACCGGGAGGCGAAGAGGGTGCCGAAGACCGCGGCGCCGACGCTGCCGCCGATCTGGCGGAAGTAGGTGTGGGCGCTGGTGGCGGTGCCGAGGTCGGCGGGGCGCACGGAGTTCTGCACGGCGAGCACGAGCACCGGCATGACCAGGCCGATGCCGGTGCCGAGGACGGCCTGCCAGAGGCTGTGCTGGAGACGCGGGGTGTCGGCGTCCATGTGGGAGAGCAGCCACATGCCGAGGACGGAGAGGGCTCCGCCGGCCACCGGATAGGCCTTGTAGCGGCCGGTGCGGCTGATGAGCCGGCCCGAGACGACGGAGGCGACGACGATGCCGCCCATCAGGGGCAGCATCAGCAGGCCGGACTCGGTGGCGGTGGCGCCCTCGACCATCTGGAGGAAGCTGGGCAGGTAGCTGGCGGCACCGAAGAGCGCGATGCCGACGACGGCGCCGACGAGGGCGGTGACGGTGAAGACGGAGTCGCGGAAGAGCCGGAGCGGGATGAGGGGTTCGGGCGCGAAGTGCTCGACGACCAGGAAGAGCAGGGTGGTTCCGGCGGCGCCGCAGGCGAGGGCGAGGATCACCCGGGAGTCCCAGGCGTACTCGGTGCCGCCCCAGCTGGTGAGCAGGACCAGGCAGGTGGAGGCGGCGGCGAGGAGCAGGGCTCCGAGGACGTCGAAGCGGGCGCGTGCGGCGGGCTTGGGGAGCTTGAGGACGGTGGCGACGACGGCGAGGGTGACGAGCCCGAAGGGCACGTTGAAGTAGAAGCACCAGCGCCAGGAGACGTGGTCGGTGAAGAAGCCGCCGAGCAGCGGTCCGGCGACGGAGGCGAGGCCGAAGGCGGCGCCGATCGTGCCCATGTACCGGCCGCGTTCCCGGGGCGGGACGATGTCGGCGATGATCGCCTGGACGCCGATCATGAGGCCGCCGGCGCCGATGCCCTGGATCGCGCGGAAGGCGATGAGCTGGTCCATCGTCCGGGACCAGCCGGCGAGGCCGGAGCCGACGACGAAGACGACGATGGCGAAGAGGAAGACGCCCTTGCGGCCGAGGAGGTCGCCGAGCTTGCCGTAGACCGGCAGGCCGATGGTGGAGGTCAGCAGGTAGGCGGTGATCGCCCAGGACATCCGGTCCAGGCCCTGGAGTTCGCCGACGATCTTCGGCAGGGCGGTGGCGACGATCATCTGCTCCAGGGCGGCGAGGAGCAGGGCGAGCATGAGGCCGAAGAAGACGAGCCGGACGCGGCGGGGGTCGAGGGCGTCCGGTCCGGGACCGGCTGCCGGCGTGGTCCCGGCGGGCGGGGCGGCCGGTGCCGTGCCCCCGCTGTCCCCCGTACCCCCGACACCGTCGACGCCCGCGGCGTCTGCGGCGTCCGCGGCGTTCTTGGTGTTCTTCACCACGGTGACCGCACCCACGTGTCTGCTCCCCTCGTCACGGCGTCTGCGCCAGGCCATTCTTCGCATTGGGCGCGAAGGGGGAGCAAGTCGGGCGGTACGGGAGGTCGGTGGGGCCCGGGGCGGTGAACGGCCCCGGAGGGCGGCGCACTTGGGGCGCTCATCAGCGCGTTTACGAGAGGACCCGCGCCCCCTGCGCGCGCGGGCGCGGTCACGGGAGGCGCGGGCGATCCACTCGAATCGGTGAACGCTCCGGGCGTCGCCCCTCGGGCCCCGGGTCCTACTTCCCGGCCCCGGCCTCGACCTCGGCCGCGAGCCTGGCGAGGACGAGGTCGTGGATCCGGGCGAGCCCCTTGGGCGCGAAGGTCTTCTCGAAGAAGCCGCCGATGCCCCCGGCGCCGTTCCAGACGGTGGTGACGACCGCGCGGGACCTGCCCTCGCCGGCCGGGGTGACGGTCCAGGTGGTGACCATGGAGGAGTTGCGGTCCTTCTCGACGAGCTGCCCGTCGGTGGGCTCGCTCACCTCCAGGAGGCAGTCGCGGACGCGCTTGCTGGTGGCCTGGAGCTTCCAGTGGACGAGGGTGCCCTCGCCGTCGCCGCCCTCGCGCACCTCGTACTCGCTGAAGTGCTCGGGGAGCAGCTTCGCGCGCGTGCCGCTGTAGTCGGCGAGGGCGTCGAACACCGTCTCGGCGTCCGCGGCGATGATCCGTTCCGTCGTGGCCTCGACCTGCGCCATTGACTTCCTCCAGCTCGTGGTTGCTCGGGGGGTGCGGGCCAAGCGAACCACGTGCGCCCCGGCGCGCGAAATCCGGGTTGCGGCGATCAAGGGAACAAGTGTTCTATTCTGAGCGAACGGCCGGATCCGAGCGATCGAGGAGGCGTCCATGCGCTGGGACAACCTGGGCGAAAACCCCGCGAATCCCTCGACCCCCGCCGACCTCTCCCTGTTCGGTGCGGACGCGGTCGCCACCCGGACCTTCGACACCCCCGAGTTCCGGGGCGTCACCTTCCACGAGGTGCGGGCCCGCTCGGTCCTGAACCGGGTGCCCGGCGCCTCCCGGATGCCGTTCGAATGGACGGTCAACCCCTATCGGGGTTGCACCCACGCGTGCGTGTACTGCTTCGCCCGCAAGTCCCACGCCTACCTCGACCTCGACACCGGTCTCGGTTTCGACTCCCAGATCGTCGTCAAGGTCAACGCCCCCGAACTGCTCGCCCGCCAGCTCGCCTCCGCCCGCTGGCAGGGCGCGCACATCGCCGTGGGCACCAACGTCGACTGCTACCAGCGGGCGGAGGGACGGTACGGCCTGATGCCGGGCATCCTCACCGCCCTGCGGGACCGCGCCAACCCCTTCTCGATCCTCACCAAGGGCACCCTGATCCTGCGCGACCTGGAACTGCTCACCCAGGCGGCCCGGGTCACCGAGGTCGGCGTCTCCGTCTCCGTCGGCTTCACCGACCGCGAGCTGTGGCGCACGGTCGAACCCGGCGCCCCCTCCCCGCAGAGCCGCCTCGACACCGTTCGCGCGCTCGTCCGGAACGGCATCGAGTGCGGGGTCCTGATGGCCCCCGTGGTGCCCTTCCTGAGCGACCGGCCGGAGCAGCTGCGCGCGACGGTCCGCGCGGTGGCCGAGGCCGGGGCGAGCTCGGTCACCCCGCTCGTGCTGCACCTGCGGCCGGGCGCCCGCGAGTGGTTCGCGGAGTGGCTGGGGCGCCACCACCCGGGCCTGGTGCGGCGGTACGAGCGGATGTACGCGGACGGGGCCTACGCGCCGACCTGGTACCAGCGCCGGATCACCCGTCAGGTGCACGAGTTCGCGACCGAGTTCGGCATCGGTCCGGCGGGGCGGGGCGGGACGCGCCGGACCGCCGCACCGGAGGAGCCGGAAGAGCCGGAGGAGCCGGACGCGGCGGCCGCTCCGGAGCAGCTCACCTTCCTCTGAGCCCGCCGGAGCCCTCGCGGCCCCGACGGCCGGGCGGATCATCGGACCGGCCCGTCTGACACGCCGTCCGATCCCCTCCTTTCGGGTCAACTCCGGGCGGAACGGGTCCCGCCGGGCCCCGTTCGAGGCACAAAGGCCCTATGACCCCACGCGCAGGAATGCTGATCGCCGCTGGAGCGCTGGTGGCCGGGACGGTCACCGCGCTGCCCGCCGTCCCCGCGGACGCCGCCGACCCGGCCCCCCGCCCGCTCCCCCGGCTCGCCTGGACCGACTGCGCCACCAAGGCGTACCCGAAGCTCCAGTGCGCCTCCCTGGAGGTGCCACTGGACCACGACGACCCGGCCGGGCGGAAGATCACGCTCGCCCTGACCCGGGTCCCGCACACCGCGGAGTCCTTCCAGGGGCCGCTGCTCGTGAACCCGGGCGGGCCCGGCGGCAGCGGGCGCGGCATGGCGGGGTACGTGGCGGCCTCGCTGCCGCCGGAGGTGGCCGCCCAGTACGACGTGATCGGCTTCGACCCGCGCGGGGTCGGGAAGAGCGAGCCCGCGCTCGACTGCCGGCCCGGCCACTTCGCGCCGGTGCGCCCCGACTCGGTGCCGCGCGGCTCCCGGGCCGAGCGGGCGGGGACCGAGCGGGCGCGGGCCTTCGCGGAGGCCTGCGGCGAGAAGTACGGCGACGTGCTGCCGTACGTCGACACCGTGAGCGCGGCCAAGGACCTGGACGCGATCCGGTCCGCGCTCGGCGCGCCGAAGCTCAACTACCTCGGCTACTCGTACGGCACCTATCTGGGCGCCGTGTACGCGCGGCTCTTCCCGGACCGGGTGCGGCGCATGGCGCTCGACTCGGTCGTCGATCCGCACGGGGTCTGGTACGAGGGCAACCTCGGGCAGAACCTCGCCTTCGACGCGCGGCACAAGGACTTCACGGCGTGGGTGGCGCGGTACGACGCCACGTACCGGCTCGGCACCGACCCGGCGGCGGTCGAGGCCGCCTGGTACCGGATGCGCGACGCGGTGCGCGCGGAGCCGGCCGGCGGGAAGGTCGGGCCGGGCGAGCTGGAGGACACCTTCCTGCCCGGCGGGTACTACGACGGCTACTGGCCCAAGCTGGCGAGCGCCTTCTCCGCGTACGTCAACGAGGGGGACTCCGGGCCGCTGGTCGAGGCGTACGAGCGGTACGGGGAGGCCGACGCGGCCGCCGACAACGGCTACTCGGTCTACGCGAGCGTGCAGTGCCGGGACGCGGGTTGGCCGCGCGACTGGAACGTCTGGCGCAAGGACGGCTGGGAGACGCACGCCAAGGCGCCGTTCTCCAGCTGGAACAACATCTGGTACAACGCGCCGTGCGCGTTCTGGCCGGTGGAGTCCCTGACCCCGCCGGACGTCTCCAACGACCGGGTGCCGCCGGTCCTCGTCCTCCAGGCGACGGACGACGCGGCGACGCCGTACGAGGGTGCGGTCGCGCTGCACCGGCTGCTGCGCGGCTCCCGCCTGGTCGTGGAGGAGGGCGGCGGCAACCACGGCGTGACGCTGGCCGGGAACGACTGCCTCGACGACCACCTGGCCGCCTACCTGGCCACGGGCGAGGTCCCGCGCGGCGCGGACGGCGCCGAGGCGGACGCGGTCTGCGCCGCGCTCCCCGAGCCGGAGCCCGACCCCGTCGTCACGACCGGGTCGGCGCCCTCGGAGCGGAGCGGCACGCGCGCGGGCGCCGGGCGGACGGTGCCGGCCGGCACCGCCCTGCACGGCCTCCTCGGACACGTGCGCTGAACGGTCGTACGCGCTGAGGGCCGCCCCGTTCAGGGGCGGTCGGCCGCGCGCTCCCGGTCGAGCAGGCCCAGGGAGCGCGCGGCCGCCGGGCCGAGGCGGGGGTGCGGCAGGGCGGCCTCCAGGGCGGGGCGGGCGCGGGGGTCGCCGAGGGCGCCCAGGCCCTCGACGCAGGCGAGGCCGACCCGCCAGTGGGGGTCGGCGGCCGGGAGGCGCCGTTCGAGGACGGTGATGAGGGCCGGTACGGACTCGGGGGCGCGCAGTTCGGCGAGGAGCCGGACCGGCAGCAGCGCGTAGGCGGCCCGGAGTTCGTTGGTGGCGAGGGCCGCGGCGGCGCGGGCGGTGCGCGGGTCGCCGAGCCGGACCAGGGCGTGGGCGGCGGTGACGCAGCGCTCGGGGTCCCGGTGGTTGAGGAGGAGGACGAGGGCCTCGAAGGCGCGCGGGTCGCCCGCGACGCCGAGGGCGTAGGCGGCGATCTCGCGGACCCAGAGCGGCTGTCCGGGCGCGGTGAGGACGCGGTGCAGCTCCTCGGGGTCGGCGGGCAGTTCCCCGGGGTCGCCGGTCTCGGCGAGCCTGCCGAATGCCGCCGGGACTTCTCCGGTGCCATTCCCGATCTCGGCGCGCCCGATCTCGGAGCGCAATCGATCGATCATCGAGCAGAATTCCGGATCCTCGGCGTATTCCATGAATCCGAGCCTATCCGCGATCCAGATCACACTTTCTCGACTTCCCGGGACTGGCGCGCTCGTTACCCGCCGGTTAGTCTCAGGTGAGCGGGTCAACCCCCGCTTCTCACAACGGCCTGGTGACGCAGCCGTGGTGAGCGCACGTCGGTTCGGCAGTTTTCGACGCGGCTCCGGGACAGAGCCCGTCACCCCTTTCCCACCGGGCGCCGCCCCTTTCCGCGGGCTCCTTCCCGCGTGTTCTTCCGCGATTCTCCGCGCGCCCGGGCAATTCAGCGGCACCACCCGCACGCACTGCCCTCAGTCGTCACTCTTCCTCTCTGGAGTCCCCTGATGGACACCCCTCTCTCCACCGTCGCCGTCGTCGGTCTCGGCACCATGGGCGCGGGCATCGCCGACGTCCTCGCCCGGGCCGGCCGCGAGGTCATCGGCATCGACGTCAGTGACGCCGCCGCGGCCCGGGCCGTCGCCGCCCTGGAGGCCTCCACCGCCCGCGCCGTGGCGCGCGAGCGGATCACCGAGGAGGAGCGGCAGGACGTCCTGGCCCGCTTCCGCACCTTCTCCGACCTCCAGGCAGCCGCCGGGGCCGACCTCGTGATCGAGGTCGTGCCGGAGTCGTACGAGGCGAAGCAGGAGGTCTTCCGGGCCCTGGACGGCATCGTCCGGCCCGACGCGATCCTGGCCACCGGCACCAACGCACTCTCCGTCACCCGGCTCGCGGCCGACTCGGCGCACCCCGAGCGGGTCCTCGGCCTGCACTTCTTCACCCCGGTCCAGGCCATGAAGCTGGTCGAGGTGGTCTCCTCGGTGCTGACCGACCCGCGGGCCGTCGACGCCGTCACGCGGCTCGCCCAGGACCTCGGCAAGGAGCCGGTGGCGGTCGGGGACCGGGCCGGTTTCATCGCGGACGGGCTGCTCTTCGGCTACCTGAACCAGGCCGCCGCCATGTACGAGGCCAAGTACGCCTCCCGCGAGGACATCGACGCGGCGATGAAGCTGGGCTGCGGCCTGCCGATGGGCCCCCTCGCGCTGCTCGACCTGGTCGGCGTGGACACGGCCCGCACGGTCCTGGAGGCCATGTACGCCTCCTCGCACGACCGGCTGCACGCCCCGGCCCCGATCCTCAAGCAGCTCAGCGAGGCGGGTCTGACCGGCCGCAAGGCGGGCCGCGGCTTCTACACGTACGCGGCGCCGGGCTCCGACGAGGTGGTGCGCGACGCGCTGACCCCGCTGACCTCGGCGGAGAGCGGCTGCGGACGCGAGGTCCGCTCGGTCGGCGTGGCCGGCTCGGGCACCATGGCCTCGGGCATCGCGGAGGTCTTCGCCAAGGCCGGGTACGAGGTCGTGCTCGCGGCCCGCTCCCAGGAGAAGGCGGACACGGCCAAGGCCCGGATCGCCAAGTCCCTGGACCGCTCGGTGTCCAAGGGCCGGATGACGGCCGAGGCCCGTGACGCCGTGCTCGCCCTGATCACCCCGGCCGGCACGCTCGACGCCTTCGCCGACGTCGACCTGGCGGTCGAGGCGGTGGCGGAGGACCTGGAGATCAAGCAGGACCTGTTCGCGCGGCTCGACAAGATCTGCAAGCCGGGCGCGGTGCTCGCCACCACGACCTCCTCGCTGCCGGTCGTGGCCTGCGCCCGGGCCACCACGCGCCCGCAGGACGTCATCGGGATGCACTTCTTCAACCCGGCGCCCGCGATGAAGCTGGTGGAGATCGTCCGCACGGTCCTGACCGGCGACGACGTCCACGCCACCGTCCGCGAGGTCACCGCGAAGATCCGCAAGCACCCGGTGGACTGCGGCGACCGGGCCGGCTTCATCGTGAACGCGCTGCTCTTCCCGTACCTGAACAACGCGATCAAGATGGTCCAGGAGCACTACGCGACCCTGGACGACATCGACGCCGCCATGAAGCTGGGCGGCGGCTACCCGATGGGGCCGTTCGAACTGCTCGACGTGGTCGGCCTGGACGTCTCGCTCGCGATCGAGCAGGTCCTGCACCGCGAGTTCCGCGACCCCGGCCTCGCCCCGGCCCCGCTCCTGGAGCACCTGGTGGCGGCCGGCTGCCTGGGCCGCAAGACGGGTCGCGGCTTCCGCGAATATGCCCGACGCTGAGCCCCGCGCCTCCGGCTGGGGCGGGCTCCTGAGCCCCTCGGGCACCCCCGGTGCCCCGGGGGGCTCCCCGCCCCCACCTGGGCACACTTCCCCTCCGATGCAGTACGTTCGGACCATGCCCAAGGCCGCGAAGTCACCCCGTGCCACGTCCCCGTCCGACGCTCCGGAGAGCGCGGCGGGCACCCGTGCCGCCGCTCAGCGGCTCAAGATGCGCCGGGAGCTCGCCACCGCCGCGATGGAGCTGTTCGCGACCAAGGGGTACGAGGCCACCACGGTGGACGAGATCGCGGCCACGGCCGGGGTCGCGCGGCGGACCTTCTTCCGGCACTTCCGGTCCAAGGAAGAGGCGATCTTCCCCGACCACGACGACACCCTGGTGCGCGCGGAGGCGGTCCTCAACGCCGCCCCGCCGCACGAGCACCCGCTCGACACGGTGTGCCGGGGCATCAAGGAGGTCATGAAGATGTACGCGGCGTCCCCCGCGGTCTCCGTGGCCCGCTACCGGCTCACCCGCGAGGTGCCGACCCTGCGGGAGCGGGAGATCGCCTCGGTGGCCCGCTACGAGCGCCTCTTCACCCGGTACCTCCTCGGGCACTTCGACGAGCGCGACCACCACGACGGCAACGACGACCCGCTGCTCGCCGAGGTGGCCGCCTCGGCGGTCGTCACCGCCCACAACCACGTGCTGCGCCGCTGGCTGCGGGCGGGCGGGCAGGGCGACGTGGAGGCCCAGCTCGACCACGCCTTCGCGATCGTCCGGGAGACCTTCGGGTCGGGCATAGGCGCCGGCCGCCCCGCCCCTTCCGCCACCGCCGCCGCGGCCGCCCCGGAGGTGCGGGAGGAGACCGCCGCCCCAGCCGTCCGGGCCTCCACCACCGGTGACGTGGTGGTCGCCGTGGCCCGCACGGACGCGCCCCTCGACGAGGTCATGCGGACCATCCGGAAGGCGCTCGGCGCCGCCTGAGCCCCTTTCCGCCACGAAGGACCCACGAAAGACCCACGAAGGACCCCACGAGAACCCCAGGAGGGTCCGTCACGAGGGCCGTTCCCGGATTCCGGGAACGGCCCTCGGCGCGTTTGCCCAGTTCGGAGCCGCTTACGGGCATGATTCGATCGATCATCGCTCATGTGTGACCGCCAGATTGCATCTGAGTGAAATCGTTGGCACGCAGTGCCTTGTCAGGTGACACGGCGTGCCATACGTTGATGTTGTCCGGGCGGCCGGCGCGCAGAGACCAACCTCGTGCGCCGGCTGTCCCCACAAGCCGACGGCTCGTGTGCCCGGACGCCTGCGTCACAGGCACCCCCGCGCCGGACCGGCGCCGCGCCACCGCACCACCCAGCCGAACCGACGGCACACCTCCAGAGCAGAACCCACCGCCGTAACCCTCAGGCGTCCTCCCCCGGACGCTCACCGCCGGAGGCAACCCGTGAAGGAAATCCTGGACGCGATCCAGTCCCCGGACTCCACGTCCGCCGACTTCGTGAACATCAAGCTCCCCGAGTCGTACCGCGCCGTCACCGTCCACAAGGACGAGGCGGAGATGTTCACCGGGGTCGCGAGCCGCGACAAGGACCCGCGCAAGTCGCTCCACCTGGACGACGTCCCGCTGCCCGAGCTGGGCCCGGGCGAGGCGCTCGTCGCCGTCATGGCCTCCTCGGTCAACTACAACTCGGTCTGGACCTCGATCTTCGAGCCGGTCTCGACCTTCGGCTTCCTGGAGCGCTACGGGCGCCTCTCCGAACTGACCAAGCGCCACGACCTGCCGTACCACATCATCGGCTCCGACCTCGCGGGCGTCGTCCTGCGCACCGGCCCGGGCGTGAACTCCTGGAAGCCCGGCGACGAGGTCGTCGCGCACTGTCTGAGCGTCGAGCTGGAGTCCTCCGACGGCCACAACGACACGATGCTCGACCCCGAGCAGCGCATCTGGGGCTTCGAGACCAACTTCGGCGGCCTGGCGGAGATCGCCCTCGTCAAGTCCAACCAGCTCATGCCGAAGCCCGACCACCTGAGCTGGGAGGAGGCGGCGGCCCCGGGCCTCGTCAACTCCACCGCCTACCGCCAGCTGGTCTCCCGCAACGGCGCCGGCATGAAGCAGGGCGACAACGTCCTGATCTGGGGCGCGAGCGGCGGCCTCGGCTCGTACGCCACGCAGTTCGCCCTGGCCGGCGGCGCCAACCCGATCTGTGTCGTCTCCTCCCCCGAGAAGGCCGACATCTGCCGGTCCATGGGCGCCGAGGCGGTCATCGACCGCAACGCCGAGGGCTACAGGTTCTGGAAGGACGAGAACACCCAGGACCCGAAGGAGTGGAAGCGCTTCGGCAAGCGCATCCGCGAGCTGACCGGCGGCGAGGACATCGACATCGTCTTCGAGCACCCGGGCCGCGAGACCTTCGGCGCCTCGGTGTACGTCACCCGCAAGGGCGGCACCATCACCACCTGCGCCTCCACCTCCGGCTACATGCACCAGTACGACAACCGCTACCTGTGGATGTCGCTCAAGCGGATCATCGGCTCGCACTTCGCGAACTACCGCGAGGCCTGGGAGGCCAACCGCCTCATCGCCAAGGGCAAGATCCACCCGACCCTGTCGAAGGTCTACTCCCTGGAGGAGACCGGCCAGGCCGCCTACGACGTCCACCGCAACCTCCACCAGGGCAAGGTCGGCGTCCTCGCCCTCTCGCCCCAGGAGGGCCTGGGCGTGCGCGACCCGGAGCTGCGGTCCCAGCACATCGACGCCATCAACCGCTTCCGCAACATCTGAGCCCGGGACCATAGATGACTGAGCGCCAGAAGGACCGTCCGTGGCTCATGCGGACGTACGCCGGTCACTCGACCGCCGAGGCGTCCAACGAGTTGTACCGGCGCAACCTCGCCAAGGGTCAGACCGGCCTCTCGGTCGCCTTCGACCTGCCGACGCAGACGGGATACGACCCCGACCACATCCTCGCCCGCGGCGAGGTCGGCCGGGTCGGGGTCCCCGTCTCGCACCTCGGTGACATGCGCCGGCTGTTCCAGGACATCCCCCTGGAGCAGATGAACACCTCGATGACGATCAACGCCACGGCGATGTGGCTCCTGGCGCTCTACCAGGTGGTCGCCGAGGAGCAGGGCGCGGACGTCACCAGGCTCCAGGGCACCACCCAGAACGACATCGTGAAGGAGTACCTGTCGCGCGGGACGCACGTCTTCCCGCCCGGCCCCTCCCTCCGCCTCACGACGGACATGATCACCTACACGGTGAACAACATCCCGAAGTGGAACCCGATCAACATCTGCAGCTACCACCTGCAGGAGGCCGGGGCCACTCCGGTCCAGGAGATCTCGTACGCGATGTCCACCGCCATCGCGGTGCTCGACGCGGTCCGGGACTCCGGCCAGGTCCCCGAGGACCGCTTCGGCGAGGTGGTCGCCCGCATCTCGTTCTTCGTGAACGCGGGCGTCCGCTTCATCGAGGAGATGTGCAAGATGCGCGCCTTCGGGCGCATCTGGGACAAGGTCACCCGCGAGCGGTACGGCATCGAGAACGCCAAGCAGCGCCGGTTCCGCTACGGCGTGCAGGTCAACTCGCTCGGTCTGACCGAGGCCCAGCCGGAGAACAACGTCCAGCGGATCGTCCTGGAGATGCTGGCCGTCACCCTCTCCAAGGACGCCCGCGCGCGGGCCGTCCAGCTCCCCGCCTGGAACGAGGCCCTGGGCCTGCCCCGGCCCTGGGACCAGCAGTGGTCGCTCCGCATCCAGCAGGTGCTCGCCCACGAGTCCGACCTCCTGGAGTACGAGGACATCTTCGCCGGCTCGCACGTCGTCGAGGCCAAGGTGGACGCCCTCGTCGAGGAGTGCCTGGCCGAGATCGACCGGATCCAGGAGATGGGCGGCGCGATGGCCGCCGTCGAGTCCGGCTACCTCAAGTCGCAGCTCGTCTCCTCGCACGCCGAGCGGCGCGCCCGGATCGAGGCCGGCGAGGAGAAGATCGTCGGCGTCAACATCTTCCAGTCGACCGAGGAGAACCCCCTCACCGCCGACCTGGACACCGCCATCATGACGGTGGACCCGGCGAACGAGGCGCGGGTCGTCGCCGCCCTCCACGAGTGGCGCGACAACCGCGACGAGACCCGCGCCCAGGAGTCCCTGGCGGCGCTGAAGGCGACGGCGGCCGGCGACGGCAACCTCTTCGCCGCCACCCTGGAGTGCGCGCGTGCGGGCGTCACCACCGGGGAGTGGGCCTGGGCGCTGCGGGACGTCTTCGGCGAGTTCCGCGCCCCCACGGGCGTCTCCTCCGCCCCGGTCGCGGTGACGGCCGAGGCCGGCACGCCGCTGGCCCTCGTGCGGGAGAAGGCGGCGCGGACCGCCGAGGAGCTGAACGCCGGGCGGCTGCGGCTGCTCGTCGGAAAGCCCGGCCTGGACGGGCACTCCAACGGGGCCGAGCAGATCGCCGTACGCGCGCGTGACGCCGGTTTCGAGGTGGTCTACCAGGGGATCCGGCTGACCCCCGAGCAGATCGTCAACGCGGCCCTGGCCGAGGACGTGCACTGCGTGGGCCTGTCGATCCTCTCCGGCTCGCACGCCGAGCTGGTCCCGGACGTCCTCGACCGCCTCCGCGAGGCGGGCGCGGCCGACATCCCGGTCATCGTCGGCGGGATCATCCCGAACGCCGACGCCGCAGAACTGAAGCGCGCGGGTGTGGCCGCCGTCTTCACACCGAAGGACTTCGGTATCACGGAGATCATCGGCCGTATCGTCGACGAGATCCGGAAAGCGAACAAGCTCGATCCCCTGGAGGTCCCCGCATGACCAGCCCCGCGTCCCCCGTGAACCGGCTGCGCCCCCGCCGTTCCTGCCTGGCGGTCCCCGGCTCCAACCCGCGCTTCCTGGAGAAGGCCCAGGGCCTCGCCGCCGACCAGGTCTTCCTGGACCTGGAGGACGCCTGCGCCCCGCTGGCCAAGCCCGAGGCCCGGCACACCATCGTGAAGTTCCTGAACGAGGGCGACTGGACCGGCAAGACGCGCGTGGTCCGCGTGAACGACTGGACGACCCACTGGACGTACCGGGACGTCGTCACGGTCGTCGAGGGCGCCGGCCAGAACCTCGACTGCATCATGCTGCCGAAGGTCCAGGACGCGCAGCAGATCGTCGCGCTCGACCTGCTCCTCACCCAGATCGAGAAGACCATGGGCTTCGAGGTCGGCAAGATCGGCATCGAGGCGCAGATCGAGAACGCGCAGGGCCTGACCAACGTCAACGCCATCGCGCAGGCCTCCCAGCGCGTCGAGACGATCATCTTCGGCCCGGCCGACTTCATGGCCTCCATCAACATGAAGTCGCTGGTCGTGGGCGAGCAGCCGCCCGGCTACCCGGCCGACGCGTACCACCACATCCTGATGAGCATCCTGATGGCCGCCCGCGCCAACAACCTCCAGGCGATCGACGGCCCCTACCTCCAGATCCGCAACCAGGAGGGCTACAAGGCCGTGGCGCAGCGCGCCGCCGCCCTGGGCTTCGACGGCAAGTGGGTGCTGCACCCGGACCAGGTCGCCGCCGCGAACGAGATCTTCTCGCCCTCGCAGGAGGACTACGACCACGCCGAGCTGATCCTCGACGCGTACGACTACTACACGTCCGAGGCCGGCGGGAAGAAGGGCTCCGCGATGCTCGGCGACGAGATGATCGACGAGGCCTCCCGCAAGATGGCCCTGGTCATCTCCGGCAAGGGCCGCGCCGCCGGCATGCAGCGCACCGGCAAGTTCGAGATCCCGGAGGCCTGAGTCCGATGCAGTTCGGCCGCACGTACGAAGAGTTCGAAGTCGGTGCCGTCTACAAGCACTGGCCCGGGAAGACGGTCACGGAGTACGACGACCACCTCTTCTGTCTGCTCACGATGAACCACCATCCGCTGCACATGGACGTGAACTACGCCGAGAACACGACGGACTTCGGCAAGAACGTCGTCGTCGGCAACTACATCTACTCGCTGCTGCTCGGCATGTCCGTGCCGGACGTCTCCGGCAAGGCCATCGCCAATCTGGAGATCGAGTCGCTGCGGCACGTGGCGCCGACCTTCCACGGCGACACGATCTACGGCGAGACGACGGTCCTCGACAAGACCCCGTCGAAGTCGAAGAACGACCGCGGCATCGTCTACGTCGAGACCAAGGGCTACAAGCAGGACGGCACCCTGGTGTGCGTCTTCCGCCGCAAGGTGATGGTCCCCACCGAGACGTACATCAAGGAGCGCGGCGGGGAGCAGCCCGGCCGCCCCACGCTCGTCGAGCCCTCCAAGAAGTCGGAGAAGTAGTCATGGCGCGACTCGCCCAGACCCACGGTCTGACCGATGTCCAGCAGGAGATCCTCGCCACCGTCCGGGACTTCGTCGACAAGGAGATCATCCCGGTCGCGACGGACCTGGAGCACCGCGACGAGTACCCCCAGCAGATCGTGGACGGGCTCAAGGAGCTCGGCGTCTTCGGCCTGATGATCCCCGAGGAGTACGGGGGCCTGGGCGAGTCGCTGCTCACCTACGCGCTGTGCGTGGAGGAGATCGCCCGCGGCTGGATGTCGGTCTCCGGCATCATCAACACCCACTTCATCGTGGCGTACATGCTCAAGCAGCACGGCACTCAGGAGCAGAAGGAGTACTTCCTTCCGCGGATGGCGGCCGGCGAGACGCGCGGCGCCTTCTCGATGTCGGAGCCGGCCCTCGGCTCGGACGTGTCGGCCATCACGTCGAAGGCGGTGAGGGACGGCGACGAGTACGTCCTCAACGGCCAGAAGATGTGGCTGACGAACGGCGGCACCTCCTCGCTGGTGGCCGTCCTGGTCCGGAGTGACGAAGGACACCCCGAGGGCACCGCGCCCCACAAGTCGATGACGACCTTCCTCGTCGAGAAGGAGCCCGGCTTCGGAGAGGTCCGCCCCGGCCTCACCATCCCCGGGAAGATCGACAAGATGGGCTACAAGGGCGTCGACACGACCGAGCTCATCATGGACGGACTGCGCATTCCGGCCAATCGTGTGCTCGGTGGGGAGACCGGCCGAGGGTTTTACCAAATGATGGACGGTGTCGAGGTCGGGCGCGTGAACGTGGCGGCCCGTGGTTGCGGCGTCGCTCAGCGTGCGTTCGAGCTGGGCGTCTCGTACGCCCAGCAGCGTCACACTTTCGGCAAGCCCATCGCCCAGCACCAGGCGATCCAGTTCAAGCTGGCCGAAATGGCTACCAAGGTCGAGGCCGCTCATGCGATGATGGTCAACGCAGCACGCAAAAAGGACTCCGGGGAACGAAACGACCTCGAAGCAGGGATGGCGAAGTACCTCGCCTCCGAGTACTGCAAGGAGGTCGTCGAGGACGCCTTCCGTATCCACGGTGGATACGGGTTCTCGAAGGAGTACGAGATCGAGCGCCTCTACCGCGAGGCGCCGATGCTGCTCATCGGTGAAGGTACCGCCGAGATCCAGAAAATGATCATTGGTCGTCGGCTGCTCGAGGAGTACCGATTCCAGGGATGATTGTCGCTTTTGAGCCGGTTTGGCCGCGAAGAAGATCACACCCTGTGTTCGTCTTCCGGCCTCCGACTCGGTTCCTGGCTTGCCCAGTTGCGCCCCGCAACCGATAGCATCGCCGGAAAGCCGCCGTCCCCGTTGCCTGCGCGGCATCATCCGCTACGAAGGTCATCCATGCCCCACAGCCAAACCTCTGCACACCGCGACAGCCTCAAGGGCGTACGCCTCGCGCGCGGAGCATCGCCGTGGCTCCTGCCGACCGTCGCCACCGCGGCACTCAGCCTCGTGCGCGCCCGCAAGTCGCGGCGCGCCGCGGCCGTCGCCGTCCCGACCACCGCCCTCGCGGCCGGCATGCTGTGGTTCTTCCGCGACCCCGAGCGCGAGATCGCTCGGGGCCGGGTCATCTCCCCCGCCGACGGCGTGGTGCAGAGCATCATGCCGTGGAAGGACGGACGCACCCGGGTCGCCATCTTCATGAGCCCCCTGAACGTCCACGTCAACCGCGCGCCGCTCGCCGGCACGGTGACGTCCGTGGAGCACGTCCCCGGTGGGTTCGTCCCGGCGTTCAACAAGGAGAGCGAGAACAACGAGCGCGTCGTCTGGCACTTCGACACCGAGCTCGGCGACATCGAGATGGTCCAGATCGCGGGCGCCGTCGCCCGGCGCATCGTGCCGTACATCCCGCAGGGGACGAAGGTGGAGCAGGGCGACCGTATCGGCCTGATCCGCTTCGGCTCGCGCGTCGACATCTACCTCCCCGAGGGCGTCGAGGTCGCGGTCGAGGTCGGGCAGGTCACCACAGCGGGGGTGACTCGCATTGACCGTGATTGATCCCGACACACGGGCGGCCGACTGGGCCGCCGACGCCGAGACCGACGCGGCCGAAGAGGCCGAGGAGATGCCGCTGTCGCTGAGGCTGTCCATAGCGGACGCCCTCACGCTCGGTAACGCCACGTGCGGATTCATGGCGGTGTACTTCACCACCACCGGAATCCTCATCCCGCACCTGACGGGCAGCACGGAGACCGGCATGGCGCGCAACAGCGCCGCCACCGCCGTGATCCTCATGCTGTGCGCGGCGATCTTCGACCTCTTCGACGGGATCGTGGCGCGCAAGCTCCGCTCGTCCCCGATGGGCGCCGAGCTCGACAACCTGTCGGACCTGATCAGCTTCGGTCTGGCCCCGGCCTACTTCGTGCTCGTGTACGGGATGGTCGCGGACGACGCGCAGCAGAAGGTCTCGGCGGTGGCCGCGATCGTGGTGCTGCTCGCGGTGGTCCTCAGGCTCGCGAGATTCTCCTGCGTGACCATGAAGGACGGCATGTTCCAGGGCATGCCGAGCCCCTTCGGCGCGCTGACGGTGGTCTCGATCGTGCTCCTGGAGCTGCCGTTCATCCCGACGCTCCTCGCGATCATCGGGGTGGCCTGGCTGATGGTGAGCCGGGTCGAGTACCCGAAGCCGCGCGGTGTGCTCGCGGTGGCGATGCTCTCCTGGATCGTCGGCGCGATGGGCATGCTGGCGGCCTGGGCGTTCGACGCCCCGGGCGGGCAGTTCCTGCTCCAGACCGGCTGCGCGCTCCAGGTCGTGATGGGCGCCGTGATCCCCCTCTTCGCGACGGCCCGCCGGGTGAACACCTTCCGCGACAACCGGCGCGAGAGCCGGGAGGCGCGGGCGGCCCAGCTGCCGTAGCGGACGGTGCGTGTACGGAAGGGCCCCGAGAGGCGAACAGCCTCTCGGGGCCCTTCCGCGTGCCCTAGCCGAGCCGCTTGTAGTAGAGCGTGGTCGCGCGGAGGGCTCCGGCCGGGTCGGCGGCGTAGTCCGGAATCGTTCCGGCGGCGGTCCAGCCCGTGCCCCGGTAGAGGCGCTCGGCCGGGCTGCCGGTCTGGGTGTCCAGGACGAGCAGGGTCAGACCGGTGGCGGCGGCGTGCGCCTCGGCCGCGGCGAGCAGCCGTCGTCCGAGGCCCCGGCCCCGGGCGGACCGGTGGACCAGGAGCCGGGCGATCTCGCCCCGGTGCCGGCCGTTGGCGGCGCCGGTACGGACGAGGGTGACGGCCCCGACGGGGCGCCCGTCGGCGTCCAGGGCCGCCCAGACGTCCCGTACGCCCTCTTCGGCCTCCCCGGCGGCCCGGAGCCACCAGGAGGCCGCCTCGGCGGCTTCCAGGGGCGTGAGGAAGCCGACGGAGGCGCCGCCGTCCACGGCGTCCACGAGGAGCGCGGCGAGGCCGTCGGCGGCGTGGGCGCGGACGGCGTCGGGGGTGAGGCGCTCGACGCGGTCCGCCGCGAGCGGCTTCTCCAGGCAGAGGAGGCCGGGACGGGGGTCCCAGGAGGGGGCGGTCGCGAAGCCGAGGCTCCGGTAGAGGGCCAGCGGCTCCCGCCGCCGGTCCCAGACCGTGAGCCGCACGGAGGACGCCCCGAGGGCGGCGGCCCGGCGCAGGGCCTCGGCCACGAGGGCCCGCGCGAAGCCCTTCCGGCGCTCCCCCGGCTCGACCCAGAGGCGCTTGACCTCGGGCGCGCGCCCCGCGCGGGGAGCCTTCAGGACGACGCAGCCGACCGGGTGCTCCCCGCCGGGCGGGGTGGCGAGCAGGACCGTGTCGGCGGCGAACGCGGCGACCGGGTCCTCGGCCTCCCCGCGGTAGACGGCCGGGAGCTCGGCGACCGTCGCCACGGGCGTCCCCTTCTCGGCCTGGTTGGCCAGGTGGTAGGCGCCCAGCAGGCCGGCGAGGTGCGGGTGGGAGCGGTTCTCCTCGATGAGCGGAGCGGTGTGCGGCTTCATGGGGCGAGCTTCACACCGGCTTGTTTCCGGGAGATGACGATCTCCCCGGAGGGCTTCCGGGGTGGCGCTTCCCGGGGGCTTCTAGGCTGGCGCCCATGCGTGTACTGGTCGCGGGCGCCACGGGCGCCGTGGGTCGTCAGCTCGTGCCGCGCCTGGAGGCGGCGGGCCACGAGGTCGTGGGGATCTCCCGGCGCGGTCCGCGCCCGGTGGACGTGCTCGACGCGGAGGCGGTGCGGCGGGCCGTGGCCGAGGCCGCGCCGGACGCGGTGGTGCACCAGCTCACCGACCTGGGCCGGGCGGACGGGGCCGCGAACAACCGGGTCCGCGTCGAGGGCACCCGGAACCTGGTGGACGCGGCGCGGGAGGCCGGGGTCCGGCGGATCGTGGCGCAGTCGATCTCCTGGGCGTACGCGCCCGGGGACGCGCCCGCCGACGAGTCCGTGCCGCTCGACCCGACGGAGGAGCCGCCCCGGTCCCGGATCGTCGCCGGGGTGCGCGCCCTGGAGTCGGCGGTGGCCGAGCTGCCGGAGGCGGTGGTCCTGCGGTACGGGATCCTCTACGGGCCCGGCACCTGGTACGCGCCGGGCGGCGCCGTCGCCGCCGCGCTCGCCGGGGACCCGGGGGCGCGGTTCCTGGGGAGCACGGCGGCCGACGGTTCGGTCGGCTCCTTCGTGCACGTCGGGGACGCCGCCGAAGCGGCCGTACGGGCCCTGGAGTGGCCCCCGGGCGCGTACAACGTGGTGGACGACGAGCCCGCCCCCGGCCACGCCTGGCTGCCGGTCCTGGCCGAGGCGCTGGGCGTTCCGGCGCCCGGCCGGACGGAGGGGCGGACGCCGTGGGCCCGGGGCGCGGTGAACGCCCGGGCCCGTGCGCTCGGCTGGGCCCCGGCCCGCCCGTCCTGGCGGACGGGCTTCGCGGACCAGGGCTGAGCGGGCCGGGACCGAGCAGGCCGGGGCCGAGCGGACCGGGACCAAGCGGGCCGGGGCCGAGCGGGCCGGGGCCGACGGCCGGCTACGGGGTGTAGCTCTTCGCCGCGTCCGAGACGAAGGGCTGCCGGACCGTGCGCATGCCGCCGGGGACAGACTTGTCCGGCTGGACGATGACGGACTCCCGGGACGACGGGGCCTTCGGGTCGCCGAGGTCGTGGGTCATGCCGAAGCCGGCGTCGTGGGAGGTGAGGGTGAGCAGGGCCTTTCCGACGCCCTCGCGGGTGAGGTCCTTGTCGGCGCAGGCCTTCTTCAGGGCCTCGCCGAAGACGCTCGCGGCGGTCCAGCCGGCGACGATGCCGTTGTCGAGGGCCTCGCCCGGGTAGGCGGCCCGATAGTCCGCCACCAGCTTCTTCGCGACCGGGGTGTCCGCGCCGACGGGGAGGCTCGGGGAGGCGAACCAGTACATCTTCTCCAGGGCGGGCCCGGCCTGGGTGCCGAGGAGCTGCGGGGCGAAGGCCGAGTTGTTGCCGACGACCGGGACCTTCAGGCCGGTGGCGGCGGCCACGCCGACGAGGGAGGCGGCCTGGCGGGGGCCCGCACTGATCACGACGGCCTTGACCCCGGCCTGCTTGAGCGCCGCGACCTGCGCGGACATGTCGTTGTCGGTGGGCTTGATCTTCTGCTCGACGACGGTCAGGCCGGCCTTCTCCGCCGCGTACTTCGAGCCCTTGAGGGCGTTCTCGCCGTAGTCGCCCTCGAAGTAGACGTGGCCGAGCCTGTCGCCGGCCCTGAGGCCCTTCTCGGTGAGGAGGAAGTCGACGGCGTTGATCGTCTCGACGTCGTACGTGGAGCCCAGGACGCGGATGTACGGCGAGCCGAGCAGCGAGGCCGACCAGGCCTGCGGGAGGACGAGGCCCTTGTCCCGGGCGTCGACGCGCTGCTTGACGGCGGCGACGAACGGGGAGCCGATGAACTGGGGGTAGCCGACGACCCCGGCCTCCAGCTCGGTGTAGGCGGCGAGCGCCTTCTGCGGGTCGTAGCCGTGATCGCGGACCGTGAGCTCCAGCTGCCGGCCGCAGATCCCGCCGGCGGCGTTGACCTGCTTCACGTACAGCTGCTGGGCCTGGGTCACGCTCTTGCCGAGGGTGGCGTACACGCCGGTCATGTCGGTGAGCGCGCCGAGGGTGATCGCCTTGTCGGTGACGCCCTTGCCGGTCTTCACCCCGCCCGCGCCGGTCTGCTTGCCGTCGCCGGTCTTCGCCTTGGAGCTGCAACCGGCGGCGGTGAGGGCGACCAGTGCGGCGAGCGCGGCGGCCAGGCCCCGCACGGCCTGTCGTCTGTGGTTCATCGTGTCTCCCCTGGGGGTTCGGTGGGCGTGGGGGTCTCGGGTGCTTCGGGCGGCTCGGACGGCCCGGGCTTCCGGGCGGCGAGGCGGGCCAGGCCGCCGGGCAGGAACAGCACCACCGCGACGACGGCGGCGCCGTACAGGTAGCGGGCGGCCTCCCCCGGTGCGATCCCGCCCGTGCCCGGGGCGGAGACCAGGGGCAGGGCGTCGCTGTAGCGGGTGAGGAGCTGGGGCAGGAGGGAGACGAAGACGCCTCCGGCGACCGCCCCGGCGACCGAGCCGAGGCCGCCGATGACGATCATGGCCAGGTACTCCAGGGAGAGCGCCATGCCGAAGTACTCGGGGACGGTCCGCTGGAAGACCAGGGCGAGCAGGACGCCGGCCAGGCCCGCGTACATCGAGGACAGGACGAAGACGGCGGCGCGGTGGCGGGCGACGGGGATGCCCATGACGCCCGCGGCGATCCGGTGGTCCCGGATGGCGTTCATGGCGCGCCCCGGGCGGCCCCGGAGGACTCCCCTGGCGAAGAGGACACCGGCGAGGAGCAGCGCGAGGCCGAGGTACCAGAGCTTCTCGACGGCCCCGAAGGGGACCTGGGCGACGAGCAGCTCGGTGTCGTCGAAGGCGAGGCCGAAGAGGGAGAGCGGGGGGACGGCGCGGCCGTTGTAGCCGCCGGTGAGGTCGTGGGCGTTGAAGAGGACGTGCTGGCCGATGAAGATCAGCGCGAGGGTGGCGATGCCGAGGTACGCGCCGTGCAGCCGTCCCGCGATGGGGCTGAACACCCCGCCCGCCAGGCCCGCGAGGACGACCGCGAGGACGGCGGCGAGCCAGCCGGGAAGGCCGAGTCCGGCGAGGCCGTCGGTGCCCTCCCCGGCGAGGGCGCAGTAGCCGTAGGCGCCGACGGCGAGGAAGAAGGCGTGCCCCATGGAGAGCTGGCCGGTGGCGCCGGTCAGCAGGTTGATCCCGATGGCGCCGAGGGCGGCGGCCATGGCGAAGAGGCCGGCCTGGAGCCAGAAGCGGTCCAGGTAGAAGGGCAGGGCGAGCAGCACGAGCCCGGCGGCGGCCCCTCCGTACGCGGCGGGCCGCACCCGGAGGCCGGGGCGGGCGAGGGTCTCAGACACGGGCGAGCTCCTTCGTGCCGAAGAGGCCGGCCGGGCGGATCAGGAGCACCGCGACCATGACGAGGTACGGGGCGAGGTCGCCGATCCCCCGGCCGAGGAACGCCAGGTCGCCCTGGTAGCCGGTGGCCAGGGACTCGGTGACGCCGACGAGGAGGCCGCCGACCAGGGCGCCCGTGGTGGAGTCGAGGCCGCCGAGGATCGCGGCCGGGAAGGCCTTGAGGGCGGCGAGCGAGGTGGCCCGCTCCAGACCGGGGGTCGGGAAGACGGTGAGGAAGAGCGCGGCGACGGCGGCGAGGCCGCCCGCCACCGCCCAGGCGCCGAGCGAGACCCGGCCGAGCCTGATGCCCATGAGGGCGGCGGTCTCCTGGTTCTCGGCGGCGGCCCGCATGGCGACGCCCCAGGAGGTGTACCGGAAGGCGAGCAGGAAGGCGGTGATGAGGAGGGCCGCCGCGAGGAGGGCGGCGATCCGGGTCTGGGCGACCGTGACCGGTCCGACGGTGACGACGGCGTCGCCCCACGGGTCGCCGAGGGCGAGGATGTCGGTGCCGATCCGGCGGGTCAGCTCGGTGGCGAGCAGGATGTCGACGCCGATGGTGACGATCGCGAGGACGCTGTGGTCGGAGCCCCGGTGGCGGCGCATGACCAGGAACTCGACGGCCGCGCCGACCACCGCCGCGCCCGCGATCCCGGCGAGCAGGGCGGGCCAGAAGCCGATGTCGTCGTGGAGGACGGCGGTGACGTAGCCGCCGGCCAGGAGGAGGGAGGCGTGGGCGAAGTTGACGACCTCCGTGGCGCGGAAGATGACGACGAAGCCGAGGGCGATGAGGGCGTAGATCGAGCCCAGGGAGACGCCGTTGATCAGGAACTCCGCGAAGGTGCTCACGCGGCGGACTCCTCTCCGAGGTAGGCGCGGACGACCGCCGGGTCGTTCTGCACGTCGGCGGGTGCCCCGTCGGCGATCCGGCGGCCGAAGTCGAGGACGGTGACGGAGTCGGCGAGCCGCATCACCAGACCCATGTCGTGCTCGACGAGGAGGACCGAGATGCCGAGGCCGTCGCGGACCCCGGCGATGACGGAGGCGGTGCGGCGCCGCTCGTCGGCGGTCATGCCGGCGACGGGCTCGTCCAGGAGCAGGAGCCGGGGCTCCGTGCAGAGGGCGCGGGCCAGTTCGGCGAGCTTCTGCTGTCCGTACGGGAGGGAGCCGGCGGGCCGGTCGAGCTGCCGTTCCAGGCCGACGAAGGCGGCGATCTCCCGGACCCTGGCCCGGTGCCGGGCCTCCTCGCGGGCGGCGGAGGGGAGCCGGAGCCCGGCGGCGAGGAAGCCGGTGCGGGTGAGCCGGTGGCGGCCGAGCATCAGGCTGTCCTCGACGGTGGCGCGGGGCGGCAGGGCCAGGTTCTGGAAGATCCGGCCGACGCCGAGGTCCGCGATCCGGTGCGGGGGCAGGCCGGTCAGCTCGTGCTCTCCGAGGCGTACGGAGCCGGAGGTGGCGCGGTAGACGCCGGAGAGCACGTTGAAGCAGGTGGACTTGCCGGCGCCGTTGGGGCCGATGAGGGCGTGGACGGTGCCGGGCCGGACGGTGAAGCCGACGGCGTCGAGGGCGGTGAGCCCGGCGAACCGGACGGTCAGGTCGCGGACGTGGAGGGCGGGGACGTCGGGCCCGGGGCCCTGTGCGGGTCCCGGCGGCGGGGGCTCCGGTGTCGATTCCGGGCCGGGTCCCGACGGCGGAGGCTCCGGGGGCTGCGGTGACTGCGGTCTCATCGGGTCGCCTCCCAGCGGGTCAGGACCGGGTGGGCGGTGGCGGCGCGGGCCGCGTCGGCGGCGGCGTCCTCGTCCACCACGCCCAGGTAGCGGCGGCGCACCTCGTCGGAGGCGGCGAGTTCGGCGGCGGGACCGGAGAGGGTGACCTCGCCGACCTCCAGGACGTACGCGAGGGAGGCGAGCCGCAGCGCGAGCGCCGCGTTCTGCTCCACGAGGAGCACCGCCGTGCCCTGGGCGTTGATCTCGCGGACGGCGTCCGCGATCCGGGCCGCCATCAGCGGGGCGAGGCCGAGGGAGGGCTCGTCCAGGAGGAGCAGGCCCGGTGCGGCCATCAGGGCGCGGCCGACGGCGAGCATCTGCTGTTCGCCGCCGGAGAGCAGCCCGGCCGGCTGGCGGGCGCGCTCGGCGAGGACCGGGAAGAGCTCGTGGACCCGGCGCAGGGCGGCGGCCCGGGAGGTCCGGCCGCCGCGCCGGCCGAGCGCCCCGGCCCGCAGGTTGTCCTCGACCGTCATCCGGGCGAAGACCTGGCGGCCCTCGGGCACCTGGGAGACGCCCGCGGCGACGACCCGGTCGGGCGGCAGTCCGTCGAGCGGGCGCCCGTCGCGGCTCACCGTGCCGGAGACCACGGCGCCGCCGTGGAACCGCAGGGTGCGCGAGACGGCCCGCAGCAGGGTGGACTTGCCGGCTCCGTTGCCGCCGAGGACGGTGACGACGGCGCCCGCGGGCACGGTCAGCGACACCCGCCGCAGCGCGCGCACCGGTCCGTATCCCGCCGTCAGGTCCGTGACCTCCAGGGCGGGTGCGGTACCTCCCATGGCTCCCCTTTCCCGGGCCTCCCACGTCGGCCCGGCCGTTCGGTGGCGCTCACCCCAGCACCGCACCGGACCGCGCGTCCACGCCCGGCGGCCGAATCGCTGCCGGTGACCAGCGGGCGCGGCGGCGGGTTGTGCACGCGCACAACGGTGCGCGTCAGGGGGTGTGCGAAGGGGGCCCGGACGGGGGATCCTCCCGGCATGGGACGGCGCAGACGGCGGACCGGTGACGACTGGAAGGTGCTCGCGCAGGCGTGCACGGAGCTTCTGGAGCGGGTGCCGGAGCTGGTGGACGAGCATCTGAGGGAACTCCACGCGTACGAGCCCGCCTACGGGCGGATCCTGCCGTACGACCAGCACTGGCAGGAGGCCCACGAGGCGATGCGGGTCGGGATCGAGATGATCTCGGCGCCCCGGAACTCGCCCCGGCGGGACCTGGAGCACGCCGACGGGATGGGCCGGCGGCGGGCCGCGCAGGGCATGCCGCTCGAACTGGTCGTGCACGCCTACCGGCACGCCGGGCACCTGGTGTGGGACGCGCTGATCGAGGACGCGGGGTCGGACGCGGCGCGGCTCGAAGCCCTGATGCAGTCGGCGACGACGGTGTGGTCGGCGGTGGACGCCCAGGCGGACACGGCGTCGGAGGCGTACCGGGAGACGGAGCTGGAGCTGCGCAGCCGTACGGACGAGCAGTTGCAGGCGCTCCTGGACGCGCTGCTCCAGGGGCAGCGCTCGCCGGAGCTGGTGGCGCGGGCGGCGGCGGGCCTGGACCTGCCGGAGCAGGGGCGGTACGCGGTGGTGGTGCTGCGTTACGACCGGCGGGAGGAGCGGGAGGCGTTCCACCGGCAGGTGCAGGGCGAGGGGGTGCGGTTCCTGTGGCGGATGGGCGCGGACTGCGAGCTGGGGGTGGTGGCGCTCGCCGGTGACACCGGTCTGGACGCCCTTTCGGAGCTGCTGGACGGGCGGTGCCCGGGGCCGGGCGGGATCAGTCCGGTGGTGGTGGGCCTGACCGAGCTGGGCCGGGCGCGCCGGCTCGCGGAGCTGGCGCTGCGGACGTGTCCGCCGGGCAGCCGGCGGATCGTGCGGCTCGACCGGCGGATGACGGGGGCGCTGGTGGTGGGCCAGCCGGAGATGGCGAGCCTGCTGGTATCGGACGTCCTGGGCGGTCTCCTGGAGCTGGATCCGGCGGACCGGGCGGTGCTCCTGGAGACGCTGGACGCGTGGCTGGAGTGCGAGGGGTCGGCGGGGCGGGCGGCCGGGCGCCTGTACTGCCACCGCAACACGGTCTTCAACCGGCTGCGGCGGCTCGAACAGCTGACGTCGCGGTCGCTCTCCCGGCCGCGGGACCTCACGGAGATGACGCTGGCGCTGGACGCGTTCCGGCTGACGGGGCCGGGGTGACCGGTCCCGTCTCCGTACCCCTCCGGCCCGGGGGTCAGCTCAGGAAGTCCCGGGCGATGCTCGCCGCCGCCTCCTCCAGGAGCGGGCCCGCGTTCGCCATGGACTTGGCGGGGTCCGGCTCCAGGGCGGCGAGGGGGTAGGCGCGGCGGATGCCGGCCCGGCCCAGGGCCTCGGCGGGGAGGGCGAGACGGCCGCAGACCGCGACGACCTCCTTGCCGGCCGCGCGGGCCGCGGCGGCGACGCCCGCCGGGGCCTTGCCGTGGAGGGTCTGCTCGTCGAGGGAGCCCTCGCCGGTGACGACGAGGGTGGCGCGCTCCAGGGCGGGGGCGAAGCCCAGGACCTCCAGCATCAGCTCGATGCCGGGGCGGAAGCTCGCGCCGAGGATGAGGGCGCCGTAGCCGATGCCGCCGGCGCCGCCCGCGCCGGGCGCGAGGGCGGCCTCGGCCGCCTTGGGGCCGATCGCCTTCTCCAGGACCGTGGCGAAGTGGGCGAGGGCCGCGTCGAGGGTGCGGACGTCGTCGGGGGTGGCGCCCTTCTGCGGGCCGTAGACGGCGGGGGCGCCCTTGGGGCCGGTGAGGGGGTTGTCGACGTCGCTCGCGAGGATCAGGTCGACCTCGGCGAAGCGGGGGTCGAGGCCGGTGAGGTCGGCCGTGGCCAGGTCGGCGAGGGCCGCGCCGCCGGGGCCGACGGGCTCGCCGTCCGCGTCGAGGAAGCGGGCGCCGAGCGCGGCGAGCATCCCGGCGCCGCCGTCGGTGGTGGCGCTGCCGCCGACGCCGAAGACGACGGTGGTGGCACCGGCGTCCAGGGCCGCGCGGAGCAGTTCGCCGGAGCCGTACGTGGTCGCGGTGAGCGGGGCGAACTCGCCGGCCGGGAGGAGCTGGAGGCCGGAGGCCTCCGCCATCTCGACGACCGCGGTGGTGCCGCGCAGCGCGAACGCGGCGGTGACCGGCTCGCCGGTCGGCCCCGTCACCGTCCTCTCGTGGCGCTCGAACCCGGCCGCGACGGCCGCCGCGACGGTGCCGTCGCCGCCGTCCGCGACGGGCAGCGTCTCCACCTCCAGGTCCGGGACGACCCGTCGCAGACCCGCCGTGACCCGCTGGGCGACCTCCACGGCCGTGAGCGAACCCTTGAACTTGTCGGCCGCCACGAGCACGCGAGCGACCGTTGCTGCTCCGTCCGTCACCTTGCATCCCTTGCTTTCGAACGTGCAGTCGCGCCGCTGCCGACCCTATCCGGAGCCCCGGACGGCGTGCCACCCCCTGATGTACGGATATGGCGCACCATAGTGGGTCGCATGAGCACGGAACCGAGCGGGCGCGCCCCGGAAGTCCCGGACGAGCGGCACGCGCCTGACGGCAAGGTCATCGGGATCGGGGTCACCGCCGTCGTCGCGGCGGTGGCCTGGGCGGCCCTGGGCGAGGACTCCTTCGACAGCGCCTCCTCCACCGCCCTGGACTGGGTCCTCTCCAACTTCGCCTGGCTGTTCGTGGTGGCGGCGGACGTCTTCCTGGTGCTGTGCGTGGTCCTCGCGCTGAGCCGGTTCGGCCGGATCAGACTGGGCCGGGACGACGACGAGCCCGAGTTCACGAATCTGGCGTGGATCGCGATGATGTTCAGCGCCGGCATGGGCATCGGCCTGATGTTCTACGGGGTCGGGGAGCCGCTCCAGCACTTCCTGGACCCGCCGCCGGCGAGCGGCGCCCCGGCGGGGACGGGCGCGGCGGCCCTCAACGCCATGGAGCACTCGTTCTTCCACTGGACGCTGACCCCGTGGGCGATCTACGGCATCACGGGCCTCGCCCTGGCGTACGCGGGCTTCCGCAAGGGCCGGGGCAACCGGCTGAGCTCCGCCTTCGTGCCCCTGATGGGAGCGCGCCGGGCGGAGTCCTGGCCGGGCAAGGCGATCGACCTGCTCGCGGTGTTCGCGACCGTGTTCGGGACGGCGACGAGCCTGGGGCTCGGCGCCCTCCAGGTCGCCGAGGGGCTGAACCTGACGGCCGACGTGGAGAACACGACGGGCGTCCAGCTGGTGATCATCGTGTCGCTGTCGGCGGCCTTCGTCCTGTCGGCCTTCTCCGGCCTCCACAAGGGCGTGAAGTGGCTCTCCACGCTGAACATCGTCCTCGCCGCCTGTCTGATGCTCTTCGTCTTCCTGCTCGGCCCGACCGTCTACGTCCTGGACACCATCCCGGCCTCCGTCGGCGGCTACCTGCACGAGCTGCTGCCGATGGCGAGCCGGACCGGGGCGTTCACCGACGCCGACTGGCTGGGGACGTGGACGATCTTCTACTGGGCGTGGTGGCTGTCCTGGGCGCCGTTCGTCGGCACGTTCATCGCCCGGATCTCGCGGGGCCGGACGGTCCGGGAGTTCCTGGTGGGGGTGCTGCTCGTGCCGTCGGGGGCGACGGTGGTGTGGTTCTGCGTGATGGGCGGCACGGCGATCCGCCTGGAGTCGACGGGCGCGGCGGACCTGGCGGCGACCGTGGAGGACGGGGCGGAGGCCTCGCTGTTCGCGATGCTGGAGGCGCTGCCGCTGGGCACGCTCACCTCGGTCGTGGCGATGGTCCTGGTGATGACGTACTTCGTCACCAGCGCCGACTCGGCCTCCCTGGTGATGGGGTCGCTGACGAGCCGGGGTTCGCTCCACCCGCCGACCTGGCTGGTGGTGACCTGGGGCGTCCTGATGGCGGCCGTGGCGGCGGCGCTGCTCGTGGTGGGCGGCCTGGACTCGCTCCAGACGGCGACGATCCTGGTGGCGCTGCCGTTCGTGGTGGTGATGCTGGCGCTCTGCTGGGCGCTCGTGAAGGAGCTGCGGGAGGACCCGGGGGCGGGTCCGGCCCGGCACCACGCCCTGCACGGGCTGCGGGACGCGGTGCGGTCCATGGTCGGGGAGGCGATGACCGAGCAGGGCGGCGACCGTCACCCCCGGCTGCGGCGGGCGGCGCGGGCCCGCAGGGACGCGGAGCCCCCGGAGCGGGAGGGCTGAGGTCTCCCCCGGGCCGGTGGCCTCAGCCCTGCTGCGGTTCCGGCGGGACGATCTCCCCGGTGCGGACCGGCTCGTCACGGCCGGCGGTCCGGGCCTCGGTGCGGTGGCCGCGGGCGATGTGGTCGCGGACGACCGCCTCGACGGCGTCCTGCGGGTTGCTGACCCCCGCGAGGACCATGGCTTCCACGACGAGTTCGGCGTCGAGCGCGATGTTCACCTTGGCCATGCCGGGAACCTGACACCCCGGCCGGAAGAGGGTGCCGGGTTCAGAAGAGGAGGTCGGGTCCCGCCGCCCCCGACTCGAAGGCCAGGAGCCGCTGCTTGCGGTCGAGCCCGCCGCCGTAGCCGGTGAGGCCGCCGCCGGCGCCGACCACCCGGTGGCAGGGGACGATGATGCTGACGGGGTTCTTGCCGTTGGCGAGGCCGACGGCCCGGGAGGCGCCGGGGTTCCCCAGCTCCTCGGCGAGTTCGCCGTACGTCCGGGTCTCCCCGTACGGGATGAGGTTCAGCCGCTCCCAGACGCGCAGCTGGAACGGGGTGCCGACCAGGTGCAGCGGCAGGTCGAACGCGGTGAGTTCGCCGGCGAAGTAGGCGTCGAGCTGGCGGACCGCCTCCCCGAAGGGGCGCGGGTCGGGTTCCCCGAAGGTCTCCTCGGGCGGGCGGTGGCGCTGGCCGGTCATGTGGACCCGGCTGAGGACCCCGTCGACGGCGACGAGGGTCAGCGGCTCGTACGGGCTGTCGACGACGGTGTGCTGGACGGTGGGCACGGGGTGACCTCCTCAGGAGGGCAGGTGGTTGATCGGGTGGGAGTCGGTGGCCCAGAGGTACTGGACGGCGTAGGCGCGCCAGGGGCGCCAGTGCGCGGCGCGGGCGGTGAGCGCGGCCGGGGTGGCGGGCAGGCCGAGGCCTTCGGCGGCCCGGCGGACGCCGAGGTCGCCGGGGAGGAAGGCGTCGGGGTCGCCGAGGGCCCGCATGGCGATGATCTCCGTGGTCCAGGGGCCGAATCCGGGCAGGGCGAGCAGCCGGGCGCGGGCCTCCTCGCGGTCGTCGGCGGGGCCGAGGGGCAGCGTGCCGTCGGCGAGGGCCCGGACCAGGGTGAGCAGGGTGGTGCGGCGGCTGCGGGGCAGGGCCAGGGTCTCGGGGTCGAGGGCGGCGAGCGCCCCGGGCTCCGGGAAGAGGTGGGTGAGGCCGCCCTCGGGGTCGTCCACCGGGGTGCCGTGGGCGGCGACGAGCCGGGCGGCGTGGGTGCGGGCGGCGGCGGTGGAGACCTGCTGGCCGAGGACGGCCCGTACGGCGAACTCGGCGGGGTCGACGGAGCCGGGCACCCGGCGGCCGGGGGCCGCGTCCACGAGCGGGGCGAGCAGCGGGTCGGCGCGCAGCCGCTCGTCGACGGCGACGGGGTCGGCGTCGAGGTCGAGGAGGCGGCGGCAGCGGCTGATCGCGTGGGTGAGGTCGCGCGGGTCGGTGAGGGAGAGCCGGCAGGCGATGTGGTCGGCGCGCGGGGCGAGGGCGACGATGCCGTGCCCGTACGGGAGGTTCAGGGTGCGGCGGTAGGCGCCGTCCCGCCACTCCTCGACGCCGGGGACGGCGGTGGCGGCGAGGTGGCCGAAGAGGTTGGAGGGTTCGAGGGGGGCGCGGAACGGCAGCCGCAGGGTGATCGCGCCGGGGGCGGGGGCCGCGCCGTCGGCCGGGCGGGCGGCGCGGGCGCGCAGTTCGCCGGGGGTGAGGGCGAAGACCTCGCGGACGGTCTCGTTGAAGGTGCGGATGGAGGAGAATCCGGCGGCGAAGGCGACCTCGCCCAGGGGCATGGAGGTGGTCTCGACGAGGACCCGGGCGGTCTGGGCGCGCTGGGCGCGGGCCAGGGCGAGGGGTCCGGCGCCGAGTTCGGCGAGGAGCTGGCGCTCGATCTGGCGGGTGGACCAGCCGAGCCGCCGGGCGAGCCCGGGGACGCCCTCCCGGTCCACGACGCCGTCCTGGATGAGCCGCATCGCGCGGGCGACGGCGTCGGCCCGGACGTTCCACTGGGGCGACCCGGGGCTGGTGTCGGGCCGGCACCGCTTGCAGGCCCGGAAACCGGCGCGCTGGCAGGAGGCGGCGCTGGGGTGGAACTCCATGTTCTCGGGCTTGGGCGGGGCGACCGGGCAGCTCGGCCGGCAGTAGATCCGGGTGGTGCGGACGGCGGTGAAGAAGACGCCGTCGAAGCGGGCGTCCTTCGACCGGACCGCCCGCACGCAGCGCTCGGTGTCGGTGTGCATGCCTCCATGATCGGGGGCGGACGGCGCCGGGGCTGGCGGAAAAACGACATGGCCGTCCGGCGCAGGGACCGGACGGAACCGGGGCCGGACGGCCCGGGGCCGCAGGCAGGTCCCGATCCGCCGGCAGGTCCCGATCCGCCGACCGGTGCCGGTCCGCCGGACGGAATCGGGCCGCCGACCGGTGCCGGTCCGCCGGCAGGCTTCGGGCCACCGGCAGGTTCCGGGCCGCCGGCAGGGGCCCGGGCCCGCGTCCCGGGGGCCTCTACTCGAAGCGGGTGGTGTCCCCCGCGCCCCGGCGCACGATCTCGGGCTCGCCGCTGGAGAAGTCGACGACGGTGGTGGGCTCGGTGCCGCAGTCGCCGGAGTCGAGGACCGCGTCGACCTGGTGGTCGAGCCGCTCCTTGATCTCCCAGCCCTGGGTCAGCGGCTCCTCCTCGTCGGGCAGGAGCAGGGTGCTGGAGAGCAGCGGCTCGCCGAGTTCGGCCAGGAGGGCCTGGGTGGCGACGTGGTCGGGGATGCGGACGCCGACCGTCTTCTTCTTGGGGTGGAGGAGCTGGCGCGGCACCTCCTTGGTGCCGGGCAGGATGAAGGTGTACGGGCCGGGGGTGGCCGCCTTGACCGCGCGGAAGACGTCGTTGTCGATGTGCACGAGCTGGCCCAGCTGGGCGAAGTCCCGGCACATGAGGGTGAAGTGGTGCCGGTCGTCGAGGTCGCGGATCGTCCGGATGCGGCTGATGCCGTCGCGGCTTCCCATGCGGGTGCCGAGCGCGTAGCAGGAGTCGGTCGGGTACGCGACGAGCGCCCCGTTCCGGATGCTGTCGGCCACCGTGGAGATGGTGCGCGGCTGCGGGTTGTCGGGGTGGACGTCGAAGTACTTGGCCATGGGGGCCAGTCTAATTTTCGCGGGCGGAGGCGCGCAGCCGCCGCCAGACCGCCTTGGCCGCGTTGTGTCCGGACATGCCGTGCACGCCGGGGCCGGGCGGGGTGGCGGAGGAGCAGAGGAAGACCGCGGGGTGCGGTGTGTCGTAGGGGCGCAGGGAGAGGGTGGGGCGCAGCAGGAGCTGGAGGCCGCGTGCGGCGCCGCACGCGATGTCGCCGCCGACGTAGTTGGCGTTGTGCGCGGCGAGTTCGGGCGGCCCCGCGGTGGCGCGGGCCAGGACGCGGTCGCGGAAGCCGGGGGCGAAGCGCTCGATCTGGCGCTCGATCGCCTCGGTGAGGTCGCCGCGCCAGCCGTTGGGCACGTGGCCGTACGCCCAGAAGACGTGCTTGCCCTCGGGGGCGCGGGAGGGGTCCACGAGGCTGGGCTGGGCGGTGATGAGGAAGGGCGCGTCGGGGGCGGTGCCGGAGGAGGCCTGGTTCAGGGCGGTGCCGATCTCCCCGGCGGTGGGGCCGATCTGGACGGTGCCGGCGCGCCGGGGCTCCTCGGCGGTCCAGGGCACGGGTCCGTCGAGCGCGTAGTCGACCTTGAAGACGGCGGCGCCGTACTTGTAGTGGTCGTAGTGGCCGCCGAGTCCGGCGATGCGGGCGAGGGCGGTGGGCGAGGTGTCGAAGACGTAGGCGCGCGCCGGCGGCAGGTCGTCGAGGCGCTTGACCTCGAAGTCGGTGTGGACGGCGCCGCCGAGGTCCTTCAGATACGCGGCGAGGGCGTCGGAGATGGACTGCGAGCCGCCCCGGGGCAGCGGCCAGCCGCCGGCGTGGGCGGCGAGCGCGAAGACGAGGCCGACGGCGCCGGTGGCGAAGCCGCCGAGCGGGGCCATGACGTGGCCGACGAGCCCGGCGAAGAGGGCACGGGCCTTCTCGTCCCGGAAGCGGCGCATCAGCCAGGTGGAGGGCGGGAGTCCGGCGAGGCCGAAGCGGGCGAGGGCGACCGGGTCGCGGGGCAGCGCGGTGAGCGGCAGCTGCATGAAGTCGGCCGCCAGGGTGTCCCACTTGCCGCGGAAGGGGGCGACGAGCCTGCGGTACGCCCCGGCGTCGCGCGGCCCGAAGGAGGCGGCGGTCTCGGCGACGGAGCGGGCGAGGACGGCGGCGGTGCCGTCGTCCCAGGGGTGGGCCATGGGCAGTTCGGGGTGGAGCCACTCCAGGCCGTACCGGTCGAGCGGCATGGTCTTGAAGACGGGCGAGCCGGCGCCGAGGGGGTGCACGGCGGAGCAGGGGTCGTGCCGGAAGCCGGGGAGGGTGAGCTCCTCGGTCCTGGCGCCGCCGCCGACGGTGGGCCTGGCCTCGAAGACGGCGACGGAGAGGCCTCTGCGGGCCAGTTCGACGGCGGCGGTCAGGCCGTTGGGGCCCGCCCCCACGACGACGGCGTCGAGCATCGGCGTCCTGTGCGTCACCTGCGGGCTCCTTCGCGTCAGCCGGTGGCCGTGGATCTCAGGATAGGCGGACGGGCGCGGCGGGCTCACCGCCCCCCGAGGGGTCCGTGCGGGTGCGGCGGGCTCACCGCCCCCGAGAGGGTCCGTACGGGTGCGGCGGGCTCACCGCCCCCGAGAGGGTCCGTACGGGTGCGGCGGGCTCACCCGCCCCCGAGGAGGGTCCGTATCCGCTCGGCGGTCGCCGCGTCCCGGGCCGCGGTGAACGGCAGCGCGTTGCCCCCGGTGACGCGGAACGGCTCCCCGGCGACCGTGGTGTCCGCGCCGCCCGCCTCGGCGACCAGGAGGAGCCCGGCGGCGTGGTCCCAGGCGTACTCCCAGGAGAAGGCGACGCCGGAGAGGGCCCCGCGCGCCACGGCGAGGTATTCGAGTCCGGCGGAGCCGCAGGGGCGGGGGCGGACGCCGTCGGTGTCCAGGCCGAGCAGGGCGCGCTTCTGCTCCGGGGTGGTGTAGTCGGGGTGCGAGGAGGCGACCTCCAGGACCTCGCCGGGCGCGGGCGAGCCGGAGCGCAGCGGTTCGCCGTTCAGCGTGGCGCCGCGGCCGCGCACCGCGACGGCCATCTGCTCCAGGGCGGGCGCGTACGTCCAGGAGGCGAGGACCTCGCCGTGCCGGGCGAGGGCGACGAGGGTGCAGAAGGCGGGGTCGCCGTGGACGAACTGGCGGGTGCCGTCGACGGGGTCGACGATCCACACGGGCGCGTCGCCGCGCAGCGCGTCGTAGACCGCCGGGTCGGCGTGGACGGCCTCCTCCCCGACGACCACGGAGCCGGGGAGCAGCGCCGTGAGGGAGGCGGTGAGGTGCGCCTCGGCGGCCCGGTCCGCGACGGTGACCAGGTCGTGCGGGCCGTTCTTCTCGACGATCTCGTGGGTGGCGAGCTGCCGGAAGCGCGGCATGACCTCGGCGGCGGCGGCCTTGCGGACCGCCTCCTCGACCTCGGTCGTACCGCCGCCGAGGACGTGCTCAAGGAAGTCTTCGATCATGCGTCCAGCCAACCACAGCGCTCTGACAACCGGTACGGCGCACTCGTCACCCGCCGTTTCCCCGGGGAACACCCTGATGTCCCGGCCGTCGGCCGGGTGGACGGCTCCGGTGGCCAGGAGGAGCGGAACGGTACTCCCCGCGAACCACAGGGGCTCTGCCGCCGGCGGCCGGTGAACAGGGGACGGAGCCGGAACACCAGGCCGGGGGCGAGGGGTGCGGAGATCAGAAGGAGGACAGGGACGACCGGTCGACTCTGCACGTTCTCGGCGCTCTGCCGAGCCGGCGATCATGCCTCGACCGGACCGGACCGGACCGGACCGCCGCGCGGCGGCGGAGTGGACGGCCCGGGTGTCGCGGCCGGCCCGAACACCAGTCCGGTCGCCGTGCCCGGGTGACCGGATCCCGTCCGGTTCGTTGATGCCGACGCGGGCCGCCGCGTACGCAGAGGAAACGTCTTTGCACACCGGCCGCCCCACGGAAGACGGTCTCGACGGTTCGGAGTTCTCCATGGGACGGGCGCGGGGATGGACGCGGAAGCTCGTGGCCGCGGTCGCGGGTGTAGTGATGGGGGCGAGCCCGCTCGGGATCGCGCCGGCGTACGCGGTCGTCGGCGGCCAGGAGGCCCGGCCGCACCAGTACCCGTTCATGGCGGGGCTCGTGGACCTGAGGGAGCGGCGGGTGATGTGCGGAGGGGCGCTGATCGGCGACCGGTACGTGCTGACCGCCGCGCACTGCCTGACGGGCTCGTACGGCAGCACGTCCCGGGTGGGCGTGCTCCTCGGCGACCACGACCTGGCGACCGGGTCCGACAGCCCGAACGCGCTCCTCGCCTCCCCCGCCCGGTTCCTGACGCACCCGGAGTACGACCCGGAGAGCCAGCGGAACGACATCGCGCTCGTCCGGCTGGCCGAACCGGTCGCGTCCGGCCGGGACGTGCGCCCGGTCGCCCTCCCCTCGGCGTACGCGCACGGCACCTTCGACCACACGCGGGTCGAGGCCCCGGGCTGGGGCGCCACCTCGTTCGGCGGGCCCGCCTCCGACGTCCTGCGGACGGTGACCCTCGGCACCATGAGCAACCGGACGTGCGCGTCCCGGGGGATGCCCGGGGTGACACCCGCCCAGCTCTGCACGTACGCCCCCGGCCGGGACACCTGCCAGTACGACTCCGGCGGCCCCCTCGTCCACACGGCGGGGCGGCGGCCGTACCTGGTGGGCCTGGTCTCCTACGGGCGGGGGTGCGCCACCGAGACGCCCGCCGTGAACACCCGCGTCTGGTCGTACCTCACCTGGATCGAACGCGTCACCGGGATCCCGGCCCGCGCCGCATGAGGACCGTGCAGGGGAGCGGGGAGGCGGCGAGGCCCACCGCCCGGCCGTAGTCGGCGAGGGGTTCGGGGAAGGGGATCAGGCCGCCCTCGGGGAACGGGCCCGTGCCCGGGGAACGGGCCCGTGCCCGGGGCCGAGTGGGAGCCGCCGACGGCGAGCACCCCGCCGACCGCGAACGCGAGGACGGCCACCGGGTTCCAGCCGCCCCGGTACCAGGCGGGTCACGGGGTGAGCGCCGGGATGACCTCGGAGCCGTACGCGTCGATCGTGGCCTCCTTGGCGTCGTGCATCGCGTACACCGCGAACTGGTCCACGCCCATGTCCCGGAGCCGTCGCAGCTTCTCGACGTGGGCCTCGGCGGGGCCGAGGAGGCAGAAGCGGTCCACGATCTCGTCGGGGACGAAGTCGGTGGAGGGGTTCCCGGCGCGCCCGTGGTGGGAGTAGTCGTAGCCGTGCCGGTTCTTGATGTACGCGGTGAGTTCCTCCGGGACCATGTCCGAGTGCTCGCCGTACTTGGCGACCAGGTCGGCGACGTGGTTGCCGACCATGCCGCCGAACCAGCGGCACTGCTCGCGGGCGTGGGCCAGGTCGTCGCCGACGTACGCGGGGGCGGCGACGCAGATCGTCAGGGCGTCGGGGTCGCGGCCCGCGTCGGTGGCGGCCTGCCGGACGGCCTTGACCATCCATTCGGTGAGGAAGGGGTCGGCGAGCTGGAGGATGAACCCGTCGGCCTTCTGTCCGGCCAACGCGAGGGCCTTGGGGCCGTACGCCGCCATCCACACCGGCAGCTTCCCGCTCTTCACCCACGGGATGCGGATCGGGTTGCCGTCGACCTCGGCCTCGCGGCCCTCCGCCAGGTCGCGGATGACGTCGATGGCCTCGCCCAGGTGGGCCAGGGTGTTCGGCTTGCGGCCCGCGACGCGCATGGCGGAGTCGCCGCGGCCGATGCCGCAGACGGTCCGGTTGCCGTACATGTCGTTGAGGGTGGCGAAGGTGGAGGCGGTGACCTCCCACGTCCGCGTCCCCGGGTTGGTGACCATGGGGCCGACGTGGAGCTTGGTGGTGTGTTCGAGGATCTGGCTGTAGACGACGAAGGGTTCCTGCCACAGCACGGCGGAGTCGAAGGTCCAGCCGTAGCGGAAGCCGTTGCGTTCCGCCCGGCGCATCAGACCGACGACCTGCGAGGCGGGCGGGTCGGTCTGCAGGACAAGTCCGAAGTCCACGCGGGACCTCCCAGTTCAAGTCGATGAGATGGTGCCCTGGCCGGGTCAGCTCAGGTACTGACAGAGACCGCGGGGCACGAACACTCCATGGCCCGCGTGACCTGTGTATTTCCGCTGATCGATGATGACCTCACCCCGGGACAGAACGGTCTCGACCTGGCCCGTGATCGTCTTGCCCTCGTACGCCGAGTAGTCGACGTTCATGTGGTGGGTCTCCGCCGACAGCACCTGGATCGCGTGCGGGTCGTAGACGACGACGTCGGCGTCCGCGCCCGGCGCGATCGTGCCCTTCTGCGGATAGATACCGAACATCCGCGCCGGGGTGGCACAGGCGATCTCGATCCAGCGGCGCCGCGAGATGTGCCCCTCGACCACTGCCTGGTGGAGGAGGTCCATACGGTTCTCCACGCCCGGCAGGCCGTTGGGGATCTTCGAGAAGTCGCCCCGGCCCAGCTCCTTCTGGCCGGTGAAGCAGAAGGGGCAGTGGTCGGTGGAGACCACCTGGAGGTCGTTCGTCCGCAGGCCCCGCCACAATGCCGCCTGGTGCTCCCTGGGCCGGAGCGGCGTCGAGCACACGTACTTGGCACCCTCGAAGTCCGGCTCCGCCAGGTTGTCCGTGGACAGGAACAGGTACTGCGGGCAGGTCTCGCCGAAGACCGGCAGACCCATGTCCCGCGCCGCCGCCAGCTCGGCCACGGCCTCCCGCGCCGACACGTGGACGACGTACAGCGGAGAGCCGGCGACCCGGGCGAGCTGGATCGCCCGGTGGGTGGCCTCCGCCTCCAGGAGCGCCTTGCGGACCTCCCCGTGATAGCGGGGGTCGGTCTCGCCGCGGCCCAGGGCCTGCTCGACGAGGACGTCGATCGCGATGCCGTTCTCCGCGTGCATCATGATCAGACCGCCGGTGTCGGCCGCGACCTGCATCGCCCGCAGGATCTGCCCGTCGTCCGAATAGAAGACCCCCGGATACGCCATAAACAATTTGAACGAGGAAACGCCGAGCTCGACCAGCTTCGGCATCTCCCGCAGCGTCGACTCATTCACGTCCGACATGATCATGTGGAACGCGTAGTCGACCGCGCAGTTCCCGTCCGCCTTCACCATCCAGGCATCCAGACCCGCCCGAAGCGGCTCGCCCTTCGCCTGCACCGCGAAGTCGACGATCGTCGTCGTCCCACCCCACGCCGCCGCCCGCGTCCCCGTCTCGAACGTGTCCGACGCGAACGTGCCACCGAAAGGCAGCTCCATATGCGTATGCGCGTCCACCCCGCCCGGGATCACGTATTTCTGCGACGCGTCGATCACCCGCTCCGCCGTCCACTCCTGCGTACCCGGCGCCGCCAGCGCCACCACCCGGCCGTGCTCGATCAGCACATCCGCGTGCACCTCGTCCGCGGCCGTGATCACAAGACCACCGGTAATCAGAGTCCGAGTCATACCCCAGCCATCCCTTCACACCGACCACCGAACAGACCGCCACCGGCACAGGCCAAGGCCACGCCCACGCCCGCCGGCCCCCTCACGCCTCCGCCTCACACAGCACACGGCCTACTCCGCTAGAAAACCCCTGGTCACGCGACCGAACGAAACCCTTGAAGGAGGAGATCCCCTCCTGGACCAGCTTGTCCATCTCCTTGAGCGTGTGCTCGTTGACGTCGGAGAGGATCATGTGGAAGGCGTAGTCGACCGCGCAGACGCCGTCGGCCTTGGCGTACCAGGCGTCGAGTCCTTCGCGCAGGCTGTGGCCCGCGCTCTGGACGGCGAAGTCGACGATGGTGGTGGTGCCGCCCCAGGCGGCGGCGCGGGTGCCGGTCTCGAAGGTGTCGGAGGCGAAGGTGCCGCCGAAGGGCAGCTCCATGTGGGTGTGGGCGTCGACGCCGCCGGGGATGACGTAGCGGTCGGTGGCGTCGATGGTCCGGTCGGCGGTCCAGCCGGCCGCCGCGTCCGAGCCGTGGGCCGCGAGGGCGGCCACGCGGCCGTCCTCGATCAGCACGTCGGCGTGGACCTCGTCGGCGGCGGTGACGACCAGGCCGCCCCGGATGAGGGTACGGGTGCTCACGGGACTCTCCCTGTCGCTGGGTCGGGACTGCGGGGCGGCCGGCGGGATCACAGGGAGCGGAGGGCCGCTTCGAGGAGTGCGGCGCCCTCCTCGGCCTCGGAGACGGTGAGGGAGAGCGGCGGCGCGATGCGCAGGGTGCTGGTGTCGTGCCCGCCGCCCTTGCCGATGAGCAGGCCGTTCTCGCGGGCCGCCTCCAGGACGGCGGCCGCCGCGTCGGGGTTCGCGCGGTCGGTGCCCGGTTCGGTGAGCTCGATGCCGATCATGAGGCCGCGGCCGCGCACCTCCCGCACGGCGGGGACGCCGGCGCACGCGGCCCTGATCCGTTCGATCAGGAGGCCGCCGACCCGGCGCGCGTTGCCCTGGAGGTCGTGCTCCAGGAGGTACGAGAGGTTGGCGAGCCCGGCGGCCATGGTGACCGGCGAACCGCCGAAGGTGGAGATGGAGTTGGCGTCGAGGCAGTTCATGACCTCGGCGCGGGCGACGACCCCGCCGACCGACATGCCGTTGCCGATGCCCTTGGCGAAGGTGAGGATGTCGGGCGGCCCGGCCTGGCCGTGGGCCTGCCAGCCCCAGAAGTGCTCGCCGGTGCGGCCCCAGCCGGTCTGCACCTCGTCCGCGATCCACAGGATGCCGTGCCGGTCGAGGACGCGGCGGAAGGCGGCGTACAGGCCGTCGGGCGGGGAGGTGAAGCCGCCGACGCCCTGGATGGGCTCCGCGATGAGGGCGGCGACGTTCCGGGTGTGCCCGAGGAGGTCTTCGAGGTCGGCGACGCAGGCCTCGGTGAACTCCTCGTCGCCGTGGTGCGCGTAGGGGCCGCGGGTGCGGACGCCGCCGTGCACGTAGAGCGTCTGGAGCGGGGAGAGGCCGGTGGGCGACCAGGCGCGGTTGCCGGTGATGCCGACGGTGGAGAAGGAGCGCCCGTGGTAGCTGTTGCGCATCGCCAGGATCTGGTTCGAGCCGCGGTACGCGGTGGCCAGGAGGAGGGCGGTGTCGTTGGCCTCGGTGCCGGAGGTGGTGAAGAAGACACGGGCGTCGGGGATGCCGGAGAGCCCGGCAATCCGCTCGGCCAGTTCCACCATGGGCCGGTTGAGGTAGAGCGTCGAGGAGTGGATGATCCGCCCGGCCTGCTCGGCGACGGCCTTGGTGACCTCGGGCAGGGCGTGGGCGGTCATGGTGGTGAGGATGCCGCCGAAGAAGTCGAGGTACCTGCGCCCCTCGGCGTCCCAGACGTGGCGGCCCTCGCCGTGGGTGATCTCCAGGGGGTCGCGGTAGTAGAGGGCGACCCAGTCGGGGATGACGGCCCGGTGCCGGTCGTGGAGGTCGTTCACGGCTTCACCAGCCCGTCGTACGCGTCGGGGCGGCGGTCCCGGTAGAAGGCCCACTGCTGCCGGACCTGCTCGATGAGGCCGAAGTCGAGGTCGCGGACGACGAGTTCCTCGGCCTTGTCGGAGGCGACGTCGCCGACGAAGCGGCCGCGCGGGTCGACGAAGTAGCTGGTGCCGTAGAAGTCGTTGTCGCCGTACTCCTCGACGCCGACGCGGTTGATGGCGGCGACGAAGTACTCGTTGGCGACGGCGGCGGCCGGCTGCTCCAGCTGCCAGAGGTGGGCGGAGAGGCCGCGGTGGGTGGCGGACGGGTTGTAGACCAACTGGGCTCCGTTGAGACCGAGTTCGCGCCAGCCCTCCGGGAAGTGGCGGTCGTAGCAGATGTAGACGCCGACCTTGCCGACGGCCGTGTCGAAGACCGGCCAGCCGACGTTGCCCGGGCGGAAGTAGTACTTCTCCCAGAAGCCCTTGACCTGGGGGATGTGGTGCTTGCGGTACTTGCCGAGGTAGCTGCCGTCGGCGTCGATCACGGCGGCGGTGTTGTAGTAGAAGCCCTCGCCCTCGACCTCGAAGACGGGGACCACGATCACCATCCCGGTCTCGCGGGCGAGGTCCCTCATCCGGTTCACGGTCGGGCCGTCGGGCACGGGCTCGGCCCAGCGGTAGTGCTCGGCCTCCTGCACCTGGCAGAAGTAGGGGGCGTTGAACACCTCCTGGAAGCCGATCACCTTGGCGCCCTGCCGGGCGGCCTCCCGGGCGTACTCCTCGTGTTTGGCGATCATGGATTCGGTGTCGCCGGTCCAGGTCGCCTGGACGAGCGCGGCGCGTACGACGTCGGACATGAGCTGCTCCTTCGGCACGGCGTCAGAGAGCCTCTACGCACGTAGACGCGATGCGTAGGAGGAGAACGTAAGCCCCGTCACACCCCGGAGCAAGACCGCCGCCGGGAACCGACCGGGTCGATCATGTTTCATACCCGAGTGGTCCACACCGGACACGTACCGACACGTGGGGAGCTGTACGCGTACGTCCACCGGTCCGGTCCGGTCCCGGCGCCCCTCGCCCTCGCCCCTCAGACACCCACCAGGCCCGCCACGCGGAGGGCGTGGAGGAGGTCGCGCTCGCGGGAGGCGGACACCGTCCGTGCCGCGTCCAGGAGTTGGGGGACGAGGCCGCGCGGGTCGGCGCCGGCGAGGCGGGCCGCGTCCTCGGGGGCGCGGACCCGGACGAAGGCGGTCAGGAGGGCGTGGGCCTCCCGGTGGCGCTCCCCGGCGCGCAGGGCGGCGCAGGCCCCGGCCAGCTCCTCGACCGGGCGGGCCACGCCCTGGCGCAGGAGCTGCGCGCAGTCGGCCATCCGGCCCGCGTCGGCGAGGGCCCCGGCGACGGCGGCGAGCCGGCCGGGCGGCAGCGAAGCCGCCTCCCAGAGGAGGGTGGACCAATCGGCGCCGAGTCCGGCCCGGTGCAGCTCGTCGGCGAGCGCGGGCAGCCGGGCGGGCGGGCCGCCCAGCGCCTCGCAGAGCAGGGCGTGGGCCTCGCCGCCGCGGCCCCGGGCGCGGAGCCTGCGCAGGGCGTAGACGGCGTTCGCCGCCGCGCGGGCGGCCTCGGCGGAGTCCTCCCCCGGGGCCTCGGCAGGTCTCCCGACCGCCCCTCCGCCGGGCTCCCCGGACCCGGCGGCGCCGCCGAAGCGGGCGCCGCGGGGTGCGGCACCCTCCGTCGGGAGCACGGATACGGACGCGGGTACGGGCTCCGCCTCCCGCGCCCCGTCGCCCTCCTCCAGCCAGGCGTACCGGGCGCCCCGGGGCCGGCGCCTGGCCTTGGCGCTCCCGGCGGCCCTCCCCGCGCGTTCCGGCTCCGCCGGAGAGCCGGGGGCGGTCGGAGGGCCGGACGCCGGGGGCGTGTCCGGCGCGGGCGCCACGGCCGCCGGGTACGGCGCCGGGGCGGCGTCCGGAGCCGTCACGGCCCGCCCCCGCCCCCACTCCCCCGCCCCCGCCAGCCGCGCCGTGAGCTCCGTGATCCGGGCGACGGCCCTGGCCAGGTCGTCGCGGGTCCAGGCGAGGTCGTGCCGCAGGCGGGCGGCCTCCTCGGGCCCTGGACCCGGGGCCGTACGGAGCCGCTCCCGCAGCTCGCGCGCGCGGGACTCGGCGTACCGGCGTTCACGCTCCATGAGCTCCCGGCGTTCGGCGAGCGCCGCCGCCGCGCCGGACCCGCGGTCGTGGGCGCCCGCGGCCGCCACGTACAGCGCGCGGCCCCGGACCGCGAAGGGCCCGCCGGCGGCCTCCCCGGCGTCCTGGAGCAGGGACGAGACGACGTCCCAGGGCAGCAGTTCCGTACCGTCGAGGCAGGCGCGCAGGCCCTCCGGGTCGCGGGCGGCGAAGACCCCGTACCACCCGGCGTCCGGCCGGAGGCGGGCCGTGAGGCCCGCCAGCCAGTGGGTGAACTCGGCTGCCTCCGGCGGCGTCTGGGTCACCGTCATGCGTCACGCACCTGCCCCGCGGTCGACTGGAACCGTACGGTCCGCGGGTATTGGACCGCAGCCGTGTTACGGGACGACTACGGACCGTTTTCGTGCGGGTGCCCGCCCCCTCAGGGGAAGCGCACGACGATCCCGGTGTGCGGGCGCCTGCCGAGCCGGAAGACGGTGGCGGGCACGTCGACGAACCAGAACTGCCAGGTGTACTTGCGCAGGAGCAGCCTCCGGACGCGGCGCAGCTCCTCCCCCGTCACGAGGCGGGCCTCGCCGGTCAGACGCGCGGCGCCCTCGGGGACGTTGCCGCGCACGTCGCAGACGGCGGCCTCGACCCGGGGGTCGTTGCGCAGCCGCTTGACCTTCCAGGAGTCGGTGCGGGTCCAGGCGTACAGCTCGGAGCCCTCCACCGCGTACCAGACGGGCGTCGCGACCCCCGTGCCGTTCTTCCGGAAGGTGGTGAGACTGACGTAGCGGCCGCGCCGCAACTCCTCGGGAATCATGCCCGGAGCCTAAGCCCGGGGGCGTTCCGGCGCTCAGACGGGGACCGGGACGCAGTGCGCCACCAGTTCGTCCATGGAGAGGTCGAGGACTCCGGCGAGGGCCGCGACGGTGAAGAAGGCCGGGGTCGGGGCCCGGCCCGTCTCGATCTTGCGGAGGGTCTCGGCGGAGAGGCCGGCGGCCGCGGCGACCTCGGCCATGGACCGCTCGCCGCGCGCCGCGCGCAGGAGCAGGCCCAGGCGCTCGCCGCGCTCGCGCTCTTCGGGGGTCAGGGGTGTGCGCACCATGGGGACCATTCTAATACCGGTATAGTAATTGGCATGGTGGAGATTAAGACGAACGAATCCCTGGCGGCCATGCGCGAGGCCGGACGGGTGGTGGCCCGCGCCCTGGCGGCCGCGCGGGAGAAGGCCGCGCCCGGCGTCCGGCCGACGGAGCTCGACCGGGCCGCGCGCGAGGTGCTGGACGCGGCGGGCGCCTCCTCGCCCTTCCTCGGCTACCGCCCGGAGTGGGCGCCGGTGCCGTTCCCGGCGGTGGTGTGCGTCTCGGTGAACGACGCGATCGTGCACGGCGTCCCGGACGACACCCCGCTCGCGCCGGGCGACCTGGTGTCCGTCGACTGCGGGGCGCTGCTCGGCGGCTGGGCGGGCGACTCGGCCGTCAGCTTCACGGTGGGCCGGGCGCGGCCCGAGGACGCCCGGCTGATCGCCACGGCGGAGGAGGCCCTGGAGGCCGGCATCGCGGCGGCCGTCGTCGGCAACCGGATCGGGGACGTCGCGCACGCGATCGGCCGGGTCTGCCGGGCCGCCGGGTACGGCATCCCGGACGGCTTCGGCGGGCACGGCATCGGGCGCACCATGCACGAGGACCCGGGCGTCCCCAACGAGGGACGCCCGGGCCGGGGCATGAAGCTGCGCCACGGGATGACGCTCGCGATCGAGCCGATGCTCGTCGGCGGCGGCACGGACGACTACTACACGGCGCGGGACGGCTGGACGATGCGTACGGTCGACGGCTCGCGCGCCGCCCACGTCGAGCACACGGTGGCGATCACGGACGACGGCCCGCGCATCCTGACGGCGCTGTAGGCGCCGGTCCGCTACCGCCCCGCCGGCCGGACCACCATCGCGGAGCCGCCGCCCCTGCGGACCTTCTCCGCGGCGGCCACCCAGCGCCCGTCCGGCAGGCGCTGGACTCCGGTCGCGGCGCCGATCTCCGGGTTCTGCCGGAAGCCGTGCCCGATCGCCTCCAGTTCGGTGCGGACGGGGCTGTTCCACAGGCCTGGTTCGAGTTCGGTGGTGGTCTGGTTGCGCTGGCTGGCGCGCGGTGCGGCGATCGCCTCGACGAGCGGCAGGTGCCGGTCGACGACCCCGGTGAGGGTCTGGAGGACGGTGGTGATGATGGTGGCGCCGCCCGGGGAGCCGAGCGCGAGGACGGGCCTGTCGTGCCGGTCGAGGACGATCGTCGGGGAGATCGAGGAGCGCGGGCGCTTGCCGGGGCCGGGCAGGTTCGGGTCGTGCACGGCCGGGTTCGCCGGGGCGAAGGAGAAGTCGGTCAGCTCGTTGTTGAGCAGGAAGCCCCGGCCGGGCACGGTGATCCCGCTGCCGCCGGTGGACTCGATGGTGAGGGTGTACGCGACGACGTTGCCCCATTTGTCGGCCACCGTCAGATGGGTGGTGTTCTCGCCCTCGTACGGGGTCGGGGCGGCGGTCCCGCCGGGGGCGCACGGCTCCGGGTCGCGGGGGTCGCCGGGCGCGAGCGGGCTGGTCAGGACGGCGTCGTCGCGGATCAGGCAGGCGCGGGAGTCCGCGAACCGCTGCGAGAGCAGGCCTCGCGTCGGCACGGACTCGAAGGCCGGGTCCCCGACCCAGCGGCCCCGGTCGGCGAAGGCGATGCGGCTCGCCTCGATGAACCGGTGCAGGTAGCGGGTCTGCGACGCGCGGGAGAGGTCGGTGCCCTCCAGGATGTTCAGCGCCTCGCCGACGCTGGTGCCGCCGGAGGAGGAGGGGGCCATGCCGTAGACGTCGAGCCCCCGGTACGAGACCTTCGTCGGCGTGCGGAACACGGTCCGGTACGCGGCCAGGTCGCCCTCCGTCAGGTCGCCTGAGCGCACGTTCCGGGTGGCGCCGGGGCGGACGGGGGGCTTGCGGACGGTGTGGACGATGTCCCGGGCGAGCGGCCCCTTGTAGAGCGCGCCGACGCCCTCGCGGCCGAGCTTCTCGTACGTACGGGCCAGGTCGGGGTTCCTGAAGCGGGAGCCGACCGCGGGCAGTTGCCCGCCGGGCAGGAAGAGGGCCGAGGAGGCGGGGAAGTCGCGGAAGCGGGCCTCGTTGGCGGCCGTCTGGGAGCGGAAGGTCTCGTCCACGGTGAAGCCCTCGCGGGCGAGCCGTTCGGCGGGTTCGAGGAGGGTGGAGAGCCGCTTGCTGCCCCAGGCGTCGAGGGCGGACTTCCAGGTCGCCGGGGTGCCGGGGGTGCCGACGCCCCGCCCGCTGGTCATGCCCTCCTCGAAGGGGATGGGGGCGCCGTTCTCCGTGAAGAGGTCGGCGTCGGCGGAGCGGGGCGCGGTCTCGCGCCCGTCGACGGTGTGCACACTGCGGCTCTTCGCGTCGTAGTAGACGAAGTAGCCGCCTCCTCCGATGCCGGCCGAGTAGGGCTCGGTGACGCCGAGCGCGGCCGCGACGGCGACGGCGGCGTCGACCGCGTTGCCGCCCTCGCGGAGGATCTCGATCCCGGCGGCCGAGGCGTCGGCGTCGACGCTGGCGACGGCACCGCCGTATCCGGTCGCGACGGGCTCCTTGAGGGGTGGTCCCGCCGTCGTCGGCGGCGCGGCGGCACCCATCGAGAACACCGTCGCCGTGACGGCGAGGACGGAGATCTTGCCGGCGGTGGAGCGTCGCATTCGTACCTCCGGTCAACAGGCTTCCGCGCAGCGTAACTTCCCCCGCCCCGTTCCGTCAGGAACGCCTCGAACGGGACCTCGAACGGGAACCCGGGTGGCCGCTAGCATGCGCGCCCATGGACGAAGACGTGCGCAACATCGTGCTCGGGGTGCTCGCCACCGGGATCAGTGCCTCCCTCGGCTGGCTCGGCCGCACGTACCGGTGGCGGCGGAAGCTCCGTCGCAAGCAGGCCTTCTTCGGCCTCCCCGGCGGCTCGGAATGCCTGCTGGTGGTCAACCGGGAGTCCGGCGGGGACAACGTGGTGCACCGCTACGACGTCTTCGCGATGCTCGAACTCTCCGCGCTGGTCAAGGACTGCGGCGCGCAGGCCCGCATCCTGCCGCAGGACCAGACCCACCAGGGCTTCGGCGACCGCACCGAGTTCTGCGTCGGCGGGCCGTATTCGAACAGGCGCATGGCCGCGCACCTGACCACCCTGCTGCCGGGCGTGAAGGTGAACGTGGACGTCGAGCCGTCCGAGGTGCGGGGCTCGATCACGATCGGCGGCGAGCGGTACCTCATGGAGAAGGGGCGGTCGGAGTACGTGATCCTGGCCCGGCTCACGGCCGGGGAGGGCCACCGGCCGGTCTTCCTCTTCTGCGGCCAGCGGGCGATCACCAACCAGGCGGCCACCCGCTATCTGGCCCGCCACCACGAGGACCTGGCCCGCCGTCACCGCGGCGGCTCGTTCGTCCTGCTCCTGAAGGTCGTCAACTCGGAGGCGTACGGCCCCGACGTGGTGGAACTGGTCGCCGACGTGACGCACGCGGCCCGTACGGCTCCCCCGGCGCCCGAGCCCTCCACCGCCGCCGAACCGGCGGCGACGGCCTGACCGGGAGGGGGCCGACGGGGTGAAGACCTCACCATCATGACAGGTCAGAGGCGTTTTCCGTAGGACCGAACGCACAGTTCGCGCACCTTGTCCGGCCCCTCCCCCGGCTTCCAGAATCGCCGTCATGAATCACTCCGGGAACATCGGTCAGAACATCGATCAGGACGCGGTCCTGCGGGCGAGGACGATGCTGCTCGGATCGGACAGGCTCGACCCGGCCGAGGAGTTGGAGGCGTACCGGATCCTCGCGGAGGTGAGCCCGGCGGCCTATCTGCCGAAGCTCGTCGGAGCGCTGCTCTCGTACGGGTCCGGGGCGAGCTACGGGCACGACAGGGAACGGAAGTTGGCGCTGCGCGCGGAGGCCCTCGACACGGCCCGGCGCATCGACGTCGACCACCCGAGGAGGACGGAGGTGTTCGCCGAGGCCCTGGAGTACTACGGACTCGCGCTCATCCAGTCGGGGCGGCGGGCCGAGGGTCGGGCCGCGTACGAGGAGATGGCCGCGGTCGGGCGGGACGGCTTCGAACGGGGCCAGGTGAAGCACCCGGCGTACGGAAGCGGCCGGCTGGCGGTCGTACTGGCCGAGGAGGGGCGCCACGGGGAGGCGGCGGACCTGCTGCCGCAGGGCGACCGCACGCACCGGGACTTCTTCTTCTGGTCCGTGGTCGAGAAGGCGGCGGAACTGGAGGCGGCCGGTCGGCGGGAGGAGGCGGTGGAGGTCTTCACGGACCTCGTGGACGACACGAGGGAGGACCGGAGGTGGAACCTCCTGGTGTGGGAACTCGTGCACCGCTCCCGGATGCTGGACGCCGCCGGACGGCACGGGGAGGCAGGCGCGGACCGGCGGGAGGCCCTGTCGGTCCTCACCTGGCTCGCCGGTCCCGATGCGCCCGAACGCCAGAGCGGGCTTCACTCCTGGTGGAGCGTCCTGTACGGCCTGTCGGCCAGGGCGGTGGAGCCGGACGGGTCCCCGGACGCCCCGATGCCGGCGTTCGGCAACTCGCTCCTCCACTGGTCGTGGGACATGCGGACGGCCTACTTCGACGGCATCCCCGCCCTGGAGGCCGAGACCGCGCGCCTGTCGGCGGCGGGGCGGCTCACCGAACTCGTGACCGCGCACCACCGGCTGACCGTGCGGTCCACCCTGATGTGGACCGGCCGCACCCATCTGTTCGAGGAACCGCTCCGGCCGCTCTTCGACGAGGAGGTGGCGCTCGCCCGGCGTGCGGCGGAAGGACTCCCCCGGGCCCTGACCGACCGGGCGACGTTCCTCCTCGCGGCCGGGCGGTACGAGGAGGCGCGGGCGGACTTCGCGGAGGTCGTGGGCCCGCTCGACGGCGCCGAGCGGACGCCAATCGTTACCGCCACGTAACTTACCGGGGAGTTACCTCAGGTAAGCCCCCACCGTTACCGTCGGGTCACTTTCACTGCCCCCCATCGCCGACCACCCATCGGCGTCCCCAGTGAGGAGTGCCCCGTGCGCACATCCCTGGTCCTCGCCGTCTCGGCCGCGCTCGTGGCCGGGACGGCCCTCGGGCTCGCCCCCGCCGCCCAGGCCGTGGAGACCGCCGACTCCAGCGGCATCCGCTTCGTCGACATCGTGGGCGAGGGCGGCACCGTCCTCAAGGCGAACGTCCTCGCCCCCGCCGGGGCCGCCCCCGGCACCCGCCACCCCCTGATCGTGCTGCCCACCAGCTGGGCCATGCCCCAGATCGAGTACCTCGCCCAGGCGCGCGAGCTCGCCGACTCCGGCTACGTCGTGGTGAGTTACAACTCGCGCGGCTTCTGGCAGTCCGGCGGGGAGATCGAGACGGCGGGCCCCAAGGACGTCGCCGACGCCTCCAAGGTCATCGACTGGGCCCTGGCCCACACCGCCGCCGACCCCGACCGGGTGGGCATGGGAGGCGTCTCGTACGGCGCCGGGATCAGCCTGCTCGCCGCCGCGCACGACCCGAGGGTCAAGGCCGTCGCCGCGCTCAGCGGCTGGGCCGACCTCATCGAGTCCATCTACAGCGGCCGGACCCAGCACCTCCAGGCCGCCGCCCTGCTCGGCGGCGCCGGAGCCCTCACCGGCCGCCCCGGCCCGGAACTCGAGGAGGTCCTGGGCGACTTCCTCTCCTCCAACCTGGCCAAGGAGGAGGACATGATCGCCTGGGGCCGCAAGCGCTCCCCGGTGACCCACCTCGACCGCATCAACGCCAACGGCGCCGCGATCATGCTCGGCAACGCCTGGGGCGACACCATCTTCCCGCCCAACCAGTACGCGGGCTTCTACGAGAAGCTGACCGGGCCCAAGCGCCTGGAGTTCCGCCCCGGCGACCACGCCACCGCCGAACTCACCGGTCTGTTCGGGCTGCCCAACGACACCTGGACCAACGCCCGGCGCTGGTTCGACCGTTACCTGAAGGGCGCCGACAACGGCATCGACCGCGAGCAGCCCGTCCAGCTCAAGTCCAGGTCCGCGGGCGGCTACGAGGGCTACCCGGACTGGAAGTCCGTGCACGCGAACCAGAGGAAGTTCGACCTCGGCGGTACGCAGCGGGCGTGGGCGAACGTCGACTCGGGCGCCAACGGCGGGGTCACCCTGCTCACCAACGCCCTGGACCAGTTCCTCCGCACCCCGCCCGTCGTCTCCGTGCCCCTCCTCCCCCGCGCCTTCGCCGGCGTCTGGCAGTCCGAGCGGTACGACACCCCGCAGCGGGTGCGCGGCACGGTGAAGGTGCACACCACGGTCGCCTCCACGGAGGAGAGCGGCACCCTCGTCGCGTACCTGTACGACGTGGGCCCGCTCGGCGTCGGCAAGCTGGTCACCCACGCCCCGTACACCTTCCACGGCAGGACCCCGGGGCAGCCGTTCGGCGTCGACCTGGAACTGTTCTCCACGGCGTACGACGTGCCCGCCGGGCACCGGCTCGCGCTGGTCGTCGACACCGTCGACCCGCTCTACATCGAGCACAACCCGACCGGCGCGCAGCTGACCTTCTCCTCCCCGGCCGCCGACCCGTCGTACGTGTCGGTGCCGCTGCGGAAGGAGTGATCTCCGGCTGCCGCCGGGCGGGTGCGGCTCCCTCTACCGCCCTCCCGGCGGCGGCCCTCCCCCTCCGGCCGGAGCGACGTCCACGGCCTTCGCCCTCGGGTCGCGGCGCTCCCGCCGGGCCACCCAGGTGGCGAACCAGGAGAGCAGCATGCACATCCCGATGTAGATCGGAGAGATGACGAGCACGACGGGGATGAACGGCAGGTCGTAGTCGAGGTTGGACGCGATCAGCTTGCCCGCGTGCAGGAACTCCTCGTAGGTGATGAGGAATCCGAGCGAGGTGTCCTTCAGGGCCACCACCAGCTGGCTGATGATGGCGGGCAGCATCGCCCGGACGGCCTGGGGCACCAGGACGTGCGTCATCACCTGCGTCTTGCGCATGCCGAGCGCGTACGCCGCCTCGCCCTGGCCGCGCGCCACGGAGTGGACGCCGGTGCGGAACACCTCGGCGAGCACGGAGCCGTTGTAGAGGGTCAGTCCGGTGACCAGGGCGGGCAGCGGCTGCACCTTCAGCGCCACGAAGACGAAGAAGATCATCACGAGGACGGGCATCGCGCGGAAGAACTCCACGAAGAGGGTGGAGGCCCAGCGCAGGACGCGGTGGTCGGAGAGGCGGCCGCAGGCCAGGACGGCGCCGAGGGCCAGCGAGAGGACCGACGCACAGGCGAAGGCCTTCAGGGTGTTGCCGAGGCCCCTGAGCAGCAGCTCCTGGATGCCCTCGTAGAGGAAGGGCGACCACTTGGCGGAGGTGAACTGCCCGGTGTCGAAGAGGAGGTACAGGATCCAGCCGGCCAGGGCCAGGATCACGGCGGTGGAGGCGACGCCGTAGAGGAGGTGGCGCCGTCGGGCGCTCGGCCCGGGGACGTCGTAGAGGGCGGTGGACTCGGTGGTCATCGGGCGACTCCCCAGCGCTTCTCCATGACGTGGAAGAGGGCGCTGATGGTGAGGGTGATGATCAGGTATCCGACGGCGATCCAGACGAAGGTCCAGACGATGTTGTAGCCGAGCTCGCTCAGGGTCTTGTAGGTGCCGAGGAGTTCGGTGACGCTGAACGCCCCCGCGATCGCCGAGTTCTTGGCGAGGGCGATCAGGGTCGAGCCGATGGGCGGGATGACGCTGCGGAAGGCCTGCGGCAGGACGACCGTGCCGAGGGTCTGGGCGAAGGTCATGCCCAGGCTGCGGGCCGCCTCGCCCTGGCCGCGCGGCACGGTGTTGATGCCGGAGCGCAGCACCTCGCAGACGAAGGCCGAGGTGTAGCAGCCGAGGGCGAGGACGGCGAACAGCTCGAAGGGCAGGACGAGTCCGAAGCGGGGCAGGCCCAGCATGACCGCGAAGAAGAGCAGGGTCAGCGGGGTGTTGCGCAGGACGGTCACCCAGACCGTGCCGAAGACCCGGAAGGAGCCGACGGGCGCGACCCGGAAGGAGGCCATGACGAAGCCGAGGACGAGGGCGAGCGCCGAGGCGTAGACGGTGAGTTCGACGGTGCCGAGGAACCCCTTTCCGTAGAGGGAGAAGTTGTCGGTCAGGACGTCCATGTCGGAAGGCTCCTCCGGGTCAGCCCGTCGGGTAGCGGTCGATGGCGGGCGGCGGCGGGGCGGGGACCCCGGAGAGGCCGAGGGTGGCGTCGTACGCCTTCTTCCAGTCGCCGTTCTTCTGGTGGGCGGCGACGGCGTCGTCCAGGGCGAACCGCAGGGCGTCGTCGCCGCGCGGGACGCCGATGCCGTACGGCTCCTTCGAGAACGGCTTGCCGACCACCTTGAGCTCGTCGGGGACCTTGGCGGCGTAGCCCATGAGGATCGTGTCGTCGGTGGTGACCGCGTCGACCTGGAAGGTCAGCAGGTTGTCGACGCAGACGGAGTACGTGTCGTAGGCGACGAGTTCGGCCTTCGGGTGGTCCTTCTCGATGCGCTGGTACGGGGTGGAGCCGGCGGCCGAGCAGACCCGCTTGCCGTCCAGGTCCTGGGGGCCGTCGATGTCCTCCTCGTCGGTGCGGACCAGGAGGGACTGGCCGGCCTGGTAGTAGGGCCCGGCGAAGCCGACGAGCTTCTTGCGGTTGTCGTTGATGGTGTAGGTGCCCACGTAGTAGTCGATCTGGCCGTTCTGCAGGGCGGTCTCGCGGTTGGCGGAGGCGATCGTGCGGAACTCGACGCGGGCCGGGTCGAAGCCGAGGGAGGCGGCCATCATCTTGGCGATCTCGATGTCGAAGCCGGAGTAGCGGCCGGAGGCGGGGTCCTTCTCTCCCATGTAGGGCTGGTCCTCCTTGGCTCCTACGACGAGCCGGCCGCGCTTCTTCGCCCGGTTCCAGGTGGCGGAGTCGGGCAGGGTGAAGTCCGATCTCACCCGGTAGACCGGGAGTCGGTCGGGCTGCGGGCCCTTGACGGGCGGGCTGCCCTCGCGGCCGCAGCCGCCGAGCGCCGCCGTCGCGGCGAGCAGCAGGGCGAGCGCGGCCAGGGTCCGGTGCGTACGCTGCATGGTTCCCGTCCGGTCAGTGCTTGAGGATCTTGGAGAGGAAGTCCTTGGCGCGTTCGCTGCGCGGGGCGGTGAAGAACTCCTCCGGCGCGCGGTCCTCGACGATCCTCCCGTCGGCCATGAAGACGACCCGGTTGGCCGCGGAGCGCGCGAAGCCCATCTCGTGGGTCACGACCACCATCGTCATGCCGTCCCGGGCCAGCTGCTGCATGACCTCCAGGACCTCGTTGATCATCTCGTCGCGCGAGCGCCGGTCGGCGTCCTCCTTCTTGCGCTTGCGGACCTTGATCTGGGCGAGGGAGACGTTCGCGAGGACGGTCTTGTGCGCGAAGAGGTTGAAGGACTGGAAGACCATGCCGACCTCGGCCCGCAGCCGGGCCAGCGCCTTGCCCTCCTCGGGGAGCGGCTGCCCGTCGATGAGGATCTCGCCCGACTCGACGCTCTCCAGCCGGTTGATCGCCCGGCAGAGGGTGGACTTGCCGGAGCCGGAGGGGCCGATGACGACGACCACCTCCCCGCGGCCGACGGTGAGGTCGATGGACTGGAGGACGTGCAACGTGCCGAAGTGCTTGTTCACGCCACGCAGTTCGATCAGCGGATCGACGACGGCCATACGCTGCCCTGCCCCATTCCTCAGCGGTGTCGCGTTTCCCGTGGACGCCGCGTTTCCCGTGGGTGTCGCGTTTCCCGTGGGTGCCGCGGCCCACGCAAACTATCCACCGGAAAAAGGACTTCAGGGACGACACGCATGAAACAGGGATAAGCCGTATTTACTGCGGAAGGGGGGCGGCCGACAGGTGTACGCGCCCGCACGCGTCAGTACTCGGCGGCCTCCGCGTACACCTGGGAGAGCTGCGGCGCGCCCGTCATCGCCCAGTCGAGACCGGCCTCGACGACCTGGATCTCCCGGCCGGAGGCGAGCTGCACCACCGGGCCGCCGCCGGGCCGCATCTGCCAGCGGGCGGCCGGGACGTTGCGGACGATCACCGTGCCCAGGTAGAGCCCGGCGTCGTTCCCGAACCAGGGCAGCTCCTCCGGGTCGTCCCGCCAGCGGGGCGGCAGCTGGTCGAGCTCCTGGAGGGAGCGCGGGGTGTCGTCCAGCGCCACTCCCGCCTCCTCGACCCGGGTGCGCAGCAGCTCGCACTCGGCGAAGAGCTCGGCCATCCCGTCCGGCGCACGGTCGAAGGCGGCGTCCGGCGGGGAGTCCGGGGAGCCGGGATGGTGCCGCTTGCGCCAGCTGTCCAGAAACGGGATGTTCATCCGAACAGCCTCGCACCGACACCTCCCGGTCCACCACTCGGCGCGCGGAGACCGTTACCGGCGGTCCGCGCGCCGGACGGACCGGTTACACGTCCAGGTCGACGACGACGGGGGCGTGGTCCGAGGCGCCCTTGCCCTTGCGCTCCTCGCGGTCCACATAACTGTCCGTGACCGCCTCGGCGAAGGGCTTGTTGCCGTAGACCAGGTCGATGCGCATGCCCTTGTTCTTCGGGAAGCCGAGCTGGCGGTAGTCCCAGTACGTGAAGGGGTGGTCGTACTTGAGGGGGCGCGGGACCACGTCGCGCAGACCGGCCTCGCGCAGGCCCGCGAGCGCGGCCCGCTCCGGCTCCGTCACGTGCGTGGCGCCCTCGAAGACGGCGATGTCCCAGACGTCCTGGTCGGTCGGCGCGATGTTGTAGTCGCCGAGGACCGCGAAGGGGCGGTCCCCCGCCGCGTCCTGCGCGACGGCCGCCCTGAGCGCCTCCAGCCAGCGCAGCTTGTAGGCGTAGTGCTCGTGGGCGACCTCGCGGCCGTTCGGCACGTACACCGACCAGACGCGGACCGGGCCGCAGGTCGCGGAGACCGCCCGGGGCTCCTGCGCCCCGTCGTACTCCGGGCCGCCGGGCAGGCCGGTGACCACGTCGTCGAGGCCGACCCGGGAGAGCAGCGCGACGCCGTTCCACCGCCCCGTGGCGTTGACCGCCGACTCGTAGCCCAGCTCCCACAGCTCGTCGGCGGGGAACTGCTCGGCGGTGCACTTGGTCTCCTGGATGCACAGCACGTCGGTGCCGCTGCTCTCCAGCCAGGCCAGGAGACGGGGCAGCCGGGCGGTGATCGAGTTGACGTTCCAGGTGGCGATGCGCATGGACGCCAGCCTACTGGCGGGCACCGACAACGGCGGGTCCCGGCGCTCAGACCCCGGTGGAGTCGCCGGGGGCGAGCCGGGCGTGGTCGGTGCCGCCCAGCTCCCCGATCTGGCGGTCGTAAATGGGTCGGGCGAGGTCGGTGAGCAGGGCGTCGTGGATGTCGTACGCCCGGCGCGGCTTCAGCTCGCGCACGTAGTCGATGACCTCGGAGATCTTGTTCCAGGGGGCCATGACGGGCAGCAGCAGGGTGTCGACGGGGTGGTCGGGCACGGTGAGCGCGTCGCCGGGGTGGAAGACGGAGCCGTCGACCAGGTAGCCCACGTTGGTGACGCGCGGGATGTCCGGGTGGATCACCGCGTGCAGCTCGCCGTGGACCTGGACGTCGAACCCGGCGGCCGTGAAGGCGTCGCCGTGGCCGACGGTGTGCACCCGGCCGGGGAAGGCCGCCGAGATCCGTTCGGCGACGCTGCGCAGCGTCCAGATCTCGGCGGCCGGATTCGCCTCCAGGGCGGCCCGCAGCCGCCCCTCGTCGAAGTGGTCGGGGTGCTCGTGGGTGACGAGCAGCGCGTCGGCCCCGAGGGCCGCGTCCTCCTCGGTGAACCCGCCGGGGTCGAGGACGAGCGTCCTTCCGTCCTTTTCGAGGCGGACGCAGGCGTGGGACTTCTTCGTCAGCTTCACACCGCCAGGCTACGCCGGGGGCGTGGTCTCCTCCGCGATGACGCGGGTGACGACGCGCAGGGCGGCCTCGGCGGCCGGGAGGCCGCAGTACGCGCCCGCGTGGAGCACGATCTCGCGGATCTCGTCGGGCGAGAGGCCGTTGCGGAGGGCGGCCCGGGTGTGGTCGGCGAGGGCCTCCCGGTGGCCCCCGGCGAGGAGGGCCGTGAGGGTGACGGCGCTGCGGGTGCGCCGGTCGAGGCCCTCGCGGCTCCAGACCTCGCCCCACTCGTAGCGGTTGACGAGCCCCTGGAGGGTCCCGTCGGGGTCCTCGGCGAGGGCCCGGTCCACGTGCGCGTCGCCGAGCACCTCGCGGCGCAGCCCGAGCCCCTTCTCGTACGGGTCGGGGCGCGCGTCCCCGGCGGGCTCGGCGGCCGGGGCGGGGGCCGCGGGCTCGGCGGCGGGCGCGGGGCCGGCGGGGAGCGGCGGCACGGTCAGGGCGCCGCTGGTGTCCTGGACCGTCCCGGCGAAGTGGTCGAGGAGCAGGTCGGTGACGGCGGCGGGCTGCTCGACGGGGGCCAGGTGGGAGGCCCCGGGGACGACGGCGAGCCGGGCGTCGGCGATGCCGGCGACCAGGGTGCGGGCCTCGGCGGGCCCGGTGACCTGGTCCTCGGAGCCGACGAGCACGAGCGTGGGGACGCCGACGCGGTCGAGGGCCTCGCGGACGTCGAAGACGGCGAGGGCCTCGCAGGCGGCGATGTAGCAGGCGGGGTCGGTCGTACGGACCATCTGCACGGCCCAGTCGACGATGGCGGGCTGCGCGCCGGCGAAGAGCGGGGTGAACCACTGCTCGGGGGCGGTGCGGGCCATCGGCTCCAGGCCGTTGGCCCGCACGATGACGCCCCGCTGCCGGAACTCGTCGGCGGTGCCGAACCGGGGCGAGGCGGCGACCAGGGCGAGCGAGGCGACCCGGTGGGGCGCCCGCAGTACGAGGTCGAGGCCGACGGCCCCGCCGAGGGAGCAGCCCGCGTAGCCGAAGCGCTGGACCCCGAGCGCGTCGAGGGTGGCGAGCAGCCGGTCCCCCAGCTCGGCCACGGAGCCGAAGGGCTGCGCGGGCGCGCCGCCGTGCCCGGGGAGGTCGAAGCGTACGATCCGCCAGTCCCGCGCGAGTTCGGGGATCTGCCGGTCCCACATGTGGAACGTGGTCCCCAGGGAGGGTCCCAGGACCAGGACCGGGGCGTCCTCCCGCCCGTCGACGCGGTACTGCAGGGTGTTCGGTGGTGTCTCGCTCACCCGCTAGACCCTCTCATCTCTCACGGTCTCTCACATCGCCGGGTCGAACCTAGCGGGTCCCGCCCCCCGGCCGGGTGCCGGGCGTGGAACCGGCCGCCCCACCGAGGTCTCACGGACCTTGTCCGTAGCGGGCGACCGTGCCGCGCCACTGCTCGAGGTAGCGGAACACCGGGGGATTCCGGCGGGACCCCAACAAGGCGTGCAGCAACGTTCTGGCCGGCCGCAGCAAGGGCATGGCGGTGGATACCTTCAGGCAGCGCTGGGGCAAGGTCTCCGGTCAGGACATGAAGCACCTCGCCGACGCCATGGACGTGCTGGCCGGTGCGATGGACACCGGTGCGGGCTACGTCACCACCTGCAAGGCCGCCGTCATCGCCGGCCTCGGTGCTGCGGCCGCCGCCGTCGCAGGAGGCCTCATCGGCGCCGTCTTCTGGCGGCACGACCGGAGCCGTCGGCGTCCGCTCCGGGGCCCCTCCCGGCTCGCCGCGACGCCCGAGACCGTCTCCGGAGCCCGGCCCGCACCCCTCCGGCCCACCCCGCCGGGCCGCCGCGCGGGCGTCCCAGCGTCCCACCGGCCCGCCATCGCGCGCCGCGTCCCCGCAGGTCGGCGCGTGGGACGTCCCACGCTCGCGTCACTTCTCCGGTGACGGTGGCGGCCCCTCGTCCCGGCCCCGCAGTCTTGCTGCCGAACCGGCCGGCACGGTCGGATCCACGAGCGAGAGGGAAGCACCATGCGCACCATGACCAAGATGTTCGTCGGCGTCGCCACCGTGATCGCCTTCGCCGGCGGAGGCCTGGCGACCGCGGGCACCGGTTTCGCCGCGACCGAACGGGCCGCCCAGCCGGTCGCGTCCGCCGAGTCCGTCACCGTGCTCGCGGTGGAGAACCTGGGCCTCAACTCGACGCAGGCCAAGAAGCTCCAGCGCGACCTGAAGGCCAACTGGGGCTACACCGGAGCCATCGACGGCCAGCTGGGCACCGAGAGCTGGAAGGCGATGCAGCGCTTCCTGCGGGCCCACTGGGGCTACAACGACAGGATCGACGGCGCCGTCGGGCCCAACACGGTGAAGGCGCTCCAGCGCTGGCTGAAGGCCAACTGGGGCTACACCGGGGACATCGACGGCGACGCCGGGGAGGGCACCAGGGCCGCCCTCAAGCGGTACTGCAACTCCTGAGCCGGCGACTCCTGCCCCGCTCCCGGGCTCCCGGCCCGAGGGCCCGTCCGCACCCGACCGGCTCCTGACCGGTCGGTGACCGGACCCGCGAGCGGTCGCGGAGCACCCCGTGCGCACCGGAGGGCCACGGCTCCTCCGGTGCGCACGCGCGTCCCGGCCCGCTCAGCCCTCGAAGCACTCGGAGCGGCCGTCCGGCCGCTCCAGGCAGAACGTGGCTCCCCGGCCGCCGTCGCCGGCGGACATCGGCGTCGACAGGTACCGGCCGTCCGCGCTGTGCCCCTCGGCCACGACCTGCTGGGTCTGCCCGGTCGGCAGTGTCAGTCTGACCCGTTCGCCCGTCTCCAGGCCGGTGGCCCGCACCCACACGGCGCGGCAGAGCTCGGCGTGCCGCAGTTCGAGGCGCCGGCCGTCGGTGGTGGTGCGGGTGGCGAGGGTGGTGATCATGCCGGCCCCGCCGCAGCCCATGTCCCTGGGGTTCCGGCCCTCGCACGTACCGCCCCGGCAGCCCGGGTTGCGCACCGGCGACTCCACCACGGCCCCCGGCCGCTCCTCGGACCCGGCGCCGCCCGGGAGGGGGACCCCCAGGGCGACCGCCACGACCGCCGCGGCCCCGGCGACCGTGACGGCCACCGGCCACCGGCGGACGGCGACGCGAGGAGCACCCCCCGGGGCGGTGTGCGCGAGCGGGACGGGCGCGGCGGATCGTACGGTCGCCGGGTCGGGGCGTACGGTCGTCGGGTCGGGCCGTATGGTCGCCGGGGCGGGCCGTATGGTCGCCGGGGCGGATCGTACGATCGCCGGGGCGGGCCCGGGCTCGGCCCGTGACCGGTCGCTCCACTCGGCGTCCGCCAGTTCCCAGAGCGCCAGCATCCGCCCGGCCGGCTCGCCGGTCAGCGCGCACAGCGCCTCGACGGCCCGGCGGGGAGCGGGCTTCCGGCCGTTGAGGTACCGCTCCCACGACGACTTGCTGTAGGGGGTGCGGGCCGCGAGCGCGGCCAGGCTCAGTCCGGACCGCTTCCGGCCCTCCCGGAGCTCCTCCGCCAGCTGCTCGGCCGCGGAGCCGCTCATCGGCGCAGCTCCCCCCAGGTGTCGGGGCCGACGATGCCGTCGGCGACCAGGCGGCGGCTGCGCTGGAAGTCCTTGACCGCCCCCTTGGTCCGCTCGTCGTACAGCCCGTCGAAGGCGCCGGGTCCGAAGCCCTTCGCGTGCAGGAGGCACTGGGCCTCCACCACGTCGAAGCCCGTGCTGTTGATGTCGAGCAGCATCTCGCGGGTGTCGCTGTGCCCCGCCCGCAGCGCGCCGTCCTCGCGCCGCGTCTCGCAGGCGTACGTCTGACCGCGCAGGTACCCGCTCCCGGCCACGACGCCCTTCGCCGCCTCCGCGTCCCCGCCGTCCCAGACCCCGGCCGTCAGCAGCCCTGCGCCGAAGGCCACGACGGCGGCGAGGGCCACCGCGAGCAGCGCCCGGGGCAGGGGGACGGCCCGCGCCGGCGCGGACGCCCGCTCCGCCCCGGCCTGCCCGTCCCCTGCCGCCCCGGTCTTCTCCTCCGCCTCCGGTGGCGCGGGTTGCGGCTCCACGGGGGCGGGCGTCCTGGCGCGGGCCCGTTCGACGACTTCGTACAGCACGACGAGCCGCGTGGGCTCCGTGCCGCACTCCCGGGCCAGTTCCTCGACCGCCCGGCGCGGCACGGGCTTCTTCCCGTTCAGGTACCGCTCCCACGAGGAGCGGCTGTAGCTGGTCCGGGCGGCCAGGGCGGCGAGGCTGAGGCCGCTGTGGTCCTTCAGCCTGCGCAGCCAGGCGAGCAGCCGGCGTTCACTGCTCTCCAGGTCCGCCGGCAGTTCCTTCCATCGCGACATACGGATCCCCCCGATGCGTCCTGTCGGTGCCTTCGATTCTGGGGCACCCGGGCAGCGCGGGAGAGCCTTCGAAAGTTTCGGCCAAGGCTTGGCGCATCAGTGTCGGTCCGGTCGGCCCGGCGTCTCCTCGTGCTGGGTGAGCCGGTCGCCCCGGGCCGGGTGCCGGACCTCCCGGACCGGGGCGGCCGTGCCCGGCGGCCGTGTCGACCGCCCCGGGTGCGGGAGCGCGGCAGGTGCCGGGCGTACGTCGGGTTCGGAGTGGGTCGGGGATTCCACGGTCACCGCGTCCCCGGTGGGGCCTCCGCCCGTGCGCCGCCGACTCCTCGGACCGGTCGGTCAGTCCACGAGGTGACGGATCGCGTCGACCACGTGCGGGCCGTGTCCGAACGCCGTGCCGAGGCGTTCCAGCCGGTCGTACGTCTCCGGCGCCAGCCGCGACCAGTACCCGTGCGCGGCGTGCAACAGGAAGCGGAACGCCAGTTCCGCGCAGACCTCCTCCGCGCAGCGGACCAGTGCGCCCCGCATCGCCGCCGGCGGCACGTGGCTCCAGGCCCGCGGTTGGTCGAGCGTCCCGGCCAGCTCCACCACGTCCGCCGCCAGCCTCCGGTGCTCGATCGCCGTCGGCGAGGTGCCGTCGGGCGCGCACGCCGGGAAGACCGAGCAGGAGAAGGCCGAGGCGCCGCGCGACCGCGCGACGGGGACGACGAAGGACAGCACCTCCTCCAGCCACTCGCGCTCCTCGCCCGGGATTCCCGGCGCGCCGAGCGACATGTCCGTGGCCTCCCACAGCAGCGCGATCTCCTCGCCTCCGAGGCCGGAGTCCCGCAGCCGGAGGAGGTCTTCGACGAGCAGCAGGAGGGGGGCCGGATCGCCCTCCGAGCCGTACCGCCGGGCGATGTGGTCCAGCGCGTCGTCGGCGTAGTCGCTCCAGTCGCGGTGGAAGGAGGAGCCCAGCGCGGTCGCGCCGAAGTCGAAGCCCACCCACTCGTGCTGCACTTCGGGGTCATGCACGGAACTCCTCCTTTACCGACGAGTAGCTTAAAGCCTTCGCGACACTTCTTGATCATCCGGCCGCGGGCGCGGTGCGGTCGGGCGCGGTCGGACGCCGAATCAGGCGCCGGGGGCGGTGGTGTCCGTCAGTTCCCGGTCGGCTTCCGCCCGTCGGGGGTGGTTCTGCTCGCCGAGGCCGCGGCGGGCGGCCTCCAGTGTCGTACGGGCCTCCGCCCCGGCGGGCGCGAGCGCCGTCATCAGGGCGGCCACCGTGCGGCGCTGCGGGCCCCGGGTCCGCCCGAGCTCCATGCCGGCCGGCGCGCGCACGCTCACCCCGGCCCGGTGCGCGAGCTCCTCCCGGCCGAGCCCGGCACGCCTCCGCAGGACGCTCGGCAGCGAGGCGGACTTCCGCGTCCGGTCCCGCCGCCACCGGAGCGCCGAGGGAGGACGGCCCTGCGGCAGGGTGCACGGGGCTCGGGCCGGGCCCCGTACCTCCTATGCGCCGTGCGCGGGCCGGTGGGTGTCGCGCAACCGTTCCTCCAGCGCCTCCAGGAGGCCGGGCAGGTCGGGGGCGACGGCAAGGTCGTCCAGGGTGGGGGCGGCGAGGAGCCCCGTGGCCGAGATGGAGCGCAGGGCGGCGAGCAGCGGGGTCCAGAAGCCCCCGGCGTCGAGGAGGCCGACGGGCTTGGCGTGGAAGCCGAGCTGGCGCCACGACCACACCTCGAAGATCTCCTCCAGGGTCCCGAGGCCGCCGGGCAGGGCGGCGAAGGCGTCCGCGCGGTCGGCCATGATCGCCTTGCGCTCGTGCATGGTGTCGCAGACGACCAGCTCCGTCACCCCCTCGTGCGCCCACTCCCGTTCGATCATGCTGCGCGGGATGACGCCGACGACCTCGCCGCCCGCCTTCAGGGCCGCGTCCGCCAGGACGCCCATCAGGCCCGTACGGCCGCCGCCGTAGACGAGGCCGATCCCGCGCCGGGCCAGGTCGGTGCCGACGGCGGCGGCGAGTTCGGCGTACGCCGGGTCGTGCCCGTGGGAGGAGGCGAGGAAGACGGCGAGGCGGCGCATGGGGACCTTCCGGGGCGGCTGCGGTGGGCGGACGACGGTCCGGTCTACCACGGGGATCTCCGCTCCGACCAGGGGCTTCCGGGGTGTGGCGGGGGCGCTCCCCCGGCTCAGGGGCTCGTCGTGGAGACCACGTACACCCGGGGGAAGGCCGGTTCCGTGAGGTCGACCGTGATGTCCGTGGTCGGACGGGGCTCCTCGCGGGTGACGGTGGTGCCCGACCAGGCGGGGCCGTCCGGGAAGGTCCAGGCGGCGATGGAGCGGTCGCGTTCGCCGATGGTGATCCGGCCCGGGGTGAGCCGGGAGCGGGCGGCTCCGGACTCGGCGAGGAAGGCGTCGAGGCCTGCGGCGGTGGTCGAGAACCGGACGTACAGCCTGCTGGTCTTCCAGTTGCTGGTCTCGTAGTAGGCGACCTCCCAGGACCCGGCGGGGATCGGGACCTCGAAGACCCGGCGCTTCATCAGGGAGGGCCAGTTGTCCTGGAGGCCGACCACCGAGGACTCGCGCTCCTTGTCGCGGCCGCTGTCGCGGCTCTGCCCGGCGGAGATGACGAGGTAGCCGGCGGGGATGCCGACGAGCAGCACGATGATGACGGCCGTCAGCCAGCGGCGGCGGATCATGTGCCGGCGGTCCTCGGGCATCCTCTCCCGGGTCGGACGGGGCGGGCGGGGAGGGGCGGTCGGGATCATGCGGGCGGGTCCTCGGGGGTGCGGGCGGCCCGGCCGGAGGTGCCGCTGCGCAGGGCCTGGGCGTAGCGCTCGTACCGTTCGTACCGCTCGACGCGGCGCCGGTTGGCACGGCGGAAGCGGCGGGCGACGAGCCGGGCGAGGTCGGCGGCACCGACCATGCCGGCCTCGGGGCCGAGCCGGGCGCGGACGAGCCGGGCCTCGGGGCGGTAGCCGCGGCCGGTGAGGTGGCGGCGGAAGGAGTCCCGGGCGGGGCCGATGAGGAGGTCGTCGGCGGCGGAGACGCCCCCGCCGATGACGAAGCAGGAGGGGTCGAGGGCGGCGGCGAGGTTGGCGATGCCGACGCCGAGCCACTGGCCGATGTCCTGGAACAGCTCGACGCACATGGCGTCGCCCTCGCGGGCGAGCTCGGTGATGAGCGGTCCCGTGATGTCGGGGACGTGCCCCTTGACCCGCTCGATGATGTTGTACGCGACCGGGGAGTCGGCGGCGGCCAGCTCGCGGGCCTCGCGGACCAGCGCGTTGCCCGAGCTGTACTGCTCCCAGCAGCCGCGGTTGCCGCAGGGGCAGCGGTGGCCGCCGGGGACGACCTGCATGTGGCCGAACTCGCCCGCGACGCCGTACTTGCCCCGCTTGACCTGGCCGTCCTCCAGGATGGCGCCGCCGATGCCGGTGCCGAGGGTGATCATGACGAGGTGGTCCTCGCCGCGGCCGGCGCCGAAGCGCCACTCGGCCCAGGCGGCGGTGTTGGCGTCGTTGTCGACCATGACGGGGACGGCGAGGCGGCCCTGGAGGGAGTCGCGCAGGGGCTCGTTGCGCCAGGCCAGGTGGGGGGCGAAGAGGACCCGGGCGCGGTCGGCGTCGACCCAGCCGGCCGCGCCGATGCCGACGGCGTGCACGTCGTGCCGGTCGGAGAGGTCCAGGACCAGTTCCACGATGGTGTCCTCGACCACCTTGGGGCTCTTGGACTTGTCCGGGGTCTCCGTGCGGATCTTCTCCAGGATGTTGCCGTCGGCGTCGACCACTCCGGCCATCACCTTCGTGCCGCCGATGTCGATGCCGACGGTCGGCACCCGGGGGGCCGTCAGGTGGGAGCGCCGTTCCCGGGTCCCCACGGTCCGCAGCACGGTGCCGCGGGCGGAGCCGCGGTGGGCGAGGTCACGGTAGGTACTCATCGGCTCCGATTCTGCCAGGTGGGCCCCACGGGGGCCGTGACGTCGTGGAGGGCCGCGTCACGTCGCGGAGGGGCGCTCCAGCTCGTGGCGCAGGTCCTCCAGTTCGCTGCCGCCGGCCATCTGCCGGGTCAACTCGTCCAGGGTGACGGAGTCCTTGGTGTGGCTGCCGGCCATGACGCCCCGCTTGAGGAGGACGAAGCGGTCGCCGACGAGGTGGGCGTGGTGGGGGTTGTGGGTGATGAGGACCACGCCGAGGCCCTGGTCGCGGGCGGCAGCCACGTACTTCAGGACGACCCCGGACTGCTTGACGCCGAGGGCGGCGGTCGGCTCGTCCAGGACGAGGACCTTGGCGCCGAAGTGGACGGCGCGGGCGATCGCGACGCACTGGCGCTCGCCGCCGGAGAGGGTGCCGATGGGCTGGTCGACGTCGCGCAGGTCGATGCCCATGCGGAGCAGGGCCTCGCGGGTGGTGGTCCGCATGAGCCCGGCGTCGAGCCGCTTGAGGGGGCCCTTGCCCTTCGTCGGCTCGGAGCCGAGGAAGAAGTTCCGCCAGACCGGCATGAGCGGGACGACGGCGAGGTCCTGGTAGACGGTGGCGATGCCCCGGTCGAGGGCGTCGCGCGGATTGGCGAGCGCGACCTCCTCGCCCTCGATGCGGAAGGTCCCGGCGTCGTGCCGGTGCAGCCCGGCGACGATCTTGATGAGGGTGGACTTGCCGGCGCCGTTGTCGCCGAGGACGCAGGTGATCTCGCCCGCGCGGACCTCCAGGGAGACCCCTTCGAGGGCGCGGATGTTGCCGTAGTACTTGCTGACGTCGTCCAGCTCGACGAGGGGCGCGGTCGCGGTCGTCACAGAGGTGCCGGTCGTCACTTGGTGGCCTCCACGCGCTTGCGGATCCAGGCGTTCAGGAGCGTGGCGAGCAGCAGCATCGCGCCCAGGAAGAACTTGAACCAGTCCGGGTTCCACTCGGCGTACACGATGCCCTTGCTGGTCATGCCGAAGATGAGGGCGCCGACCGCGGAGCCGATGGCCGAGCCGTACCCGCCGGTGATCAGGCAGCCGCCGATGACGGCCGCGATGATGTAGATCAGCTCGTTGCCGACGCCCTCGCCCGACTGGACGACGTCGAAGGAGAAGAGCAGGTGCTGGCCGGAGATCCAGGCGCAGAGGGCCACGCCCGCGTAGAGGCCGATCTTGGTGCGGCGGACGGGGACGCCGACCGCACGGGCCGCTTCGGCGCCGCCGCCGACCGCGAAGATCCAGTTGCCGAAGCGGGTGCGGAGCAGGATCCAGGTGGCGAGCGCGACCAGGCCGAACCACCACAGGATGGTGACCTTGAACTCGACCCCGCCGAGGGTGAGCTGCGAGGCGAAGAGCTTCCGGGCGGAGGGGAAGCCCTCCATGTCGGCGATGGTCTTGGTGGAGACGGTGCCGCTGATCAGCTTGGTGAGGCCCAGGTTCAGACCGGTCAGCATGAGGAAGGTGCCGAGCGTGATGATGAAGCTGGGCAGCTTGGTGCGGGTCAGCATGACGCCGTTGAAGACGCCGATCGCCAGGGTGACGAGCAGCGAGACGCCGACGCCGACCCAGACGTTCGCCGTCATCTGGTAGCTGAACATCGAGGAGACGAGCGCGGAGCTGGTGACCATGACGCCGGCGGAGAGGTCGAACTCGCCGCCGATCATCAGGAGGGCGACGGGGACGGCCATGATGCCGATGGTGGAGGCCGCGTAGAGGACGGTGCCGAGGCTGGAGGCGCGCAGGAAGCTGTCGGCGAAGACCGCGAAGAAGACGAAGACGGCGGCGGCGCCGACGACCGAGCCCAGTTCGGGGCGGGCGAGGAGCTTCTTCAGCGGGGTGGTGCGCAGGAGGCGTTCGTCGACGTGGTCGATGCCCGACGGCGGGGCGGTGGAGCTCATCGGGTGCCCCGATCCGCGTAGGCGACGAGGTCGGCGGCGTTCTCCCCGGTGATGATCTGGGGGCCGGTGAGGACCGGCTTGCCGCCGCCGAGGACGTCGGCGTTGTAGCGGTAGAGCCAGAGCAGGTCGACGGCCTCGTACCCCTGGAGGTAGGGCTGCTGGTCGACGGCGAAGCCGAGGGTGCCGGCCTTGAGGGCGGTGGCGACCTTGGCGTTGAGGTCGAAGGTGTCGATCTCGGCCTTGCTGCCGGCGCTCTTCGCGGCCTGGACGGCGGTGTCGGCGAAGGGGGCGCCGAGGGTGACGACGGCGTCGATGCCCTTGTCGGCCTGGAGCTTGGCCTCGATGGAGGCCTTCACGTCGGGCATGTTGGTGCCGTCGACGTACAGGTTGACGAGTTCGCCGCCGAAGGTCTTCTTCGCTCCGGCGCAGCGCTGCTCGTGGCCGACGTTGCCCTGCTCGTGCAGGACGCAGAGCGCCTTCTTCCTCCCGCGCTTGTCGAGTTCCTCGCCGACGGCCTCGCCGGCGACGGTCTCGTCCTGACCGATGTGGGTGAGGGCGCCGTAGGCCTTGGACTGCTCGGCGCCGGAGTTCACGGTGATCACCGGGATGCCGGCCCTGACGGCCTTCTCGACGGCGGCCTTCATGGCGTCGGGCTTGGCGAGGGTGACGATCAGGCCGTCGACGCCCTTGGCGATGTACGAGTCGACCAGCTGCGCCTGCTGCTGCGCCTCGTCGTTGTGGGCGTAGAGGAAGTTGATGTTGTCCTTGACGGCGGCCTGCTGGGCGCCCTTCTGGACGATGTCCCAGAAGGTGTCGCCGTCGCCCGAATGGGTCACCATCGCGAAGGTCCAGCGGGGGGTGTCGACGGCCGCCCTGCCCTGGGCCTGCGCGGCCTTGCGGGCGTCCTCCGCCCGCTTGCCGCCGGTGCTGCTGCACCCGGCGAGCGCCGTGGTCAGCGCGAGTGCGAGCACGGCGCCGACGGCGGCGCGTACCCCTCCTGTCCGAAGCCTGGTCACGAGGCCGTGCCCTCCTTTGTGTCCTTTGCGCGCATTGCAGGCGTGCATTGCAGTATCGGTCATGCGGGCCGGGCGGCTCGCCGCGGGGCCCGGTGCCGGGGCCGCCGGGTCGCCCGCCGCGGGGGCGCGAGGGGGGAGCGTAGTCCGGGGCACGGGGGACGGGAAGCCGACGGCCGGGGCGGCGGGAAGC